>DCHL01000113.1:0-15059 GCA_002317595.1 Lachnospiraceae bacterium UBA1753
ATTTGAGGACGCTGACACGCTTGTTTCCTTCCTCAGCATAAAAGCGGTTCATGTACTCATAGAGAAGGACAGGGTCTCTTATTCCCTCTTCCACATGGGTGTTACAAAGCGCATTCCATTTACTTGCAAACTCTGATCCAGGAGCTGCTATCGGCATAAAATTACCCGCGAAATTCCTGCTTCGCGCAGAGGTCTTGGTTCCGATAATGAACTCGGCCGGCACGTTAGTCAGCCCAAGTTCTCCTCCTGCCACCAATTTGCCTGAAGGAAGCATATCCTCAAGTGCAGGCAGATACGGATACTTTCCTGTCGCCACCTGGTTCCGGTAATATTTCTGTCCTGCCTTCAGGGCATTTGCGTAATAATTTTCCATTGCTGTCACACTCCTTTGAGTCTCGGTCTATAATCGAAAAAGGCCGCCGGACAATCCTGCCCGGCAGCCGTCGCTATAAGCAATTATAAAGCAATTACCTGTGCACTGCAAACACTGAATTCTACCAGCCTGCTACACCGTGTCCAGCATAGTGATGCATAAGACCGCCCCAGTTGCCCTGGATTGTTCCATCATCAAGACCCTTAACTGTCTTAAGGTAATTGTAGGCCTCGATTGCACCAGCCTGAGAAACACCCTCAAGACCTACTACCCATGAAGGTACCCCTACTGCGGGAGTAGCTACTGCAGTTGTAGTAACTGTCTGTGCCTGAGTTGCTGCCTGTGCTGCTGCTGCAAGAGCCGCTGCCTGAAGGGCTGCTGCCTGCTGTGTCTGTGCTGCCTGAGCTGCTGCCTGAGCTGCTGCCGCTGCATCTGTAGCCTGCTGTGTCTGTGCTGCTGCCTGAACCGCTGCCGCTGCCTGCTGTGCCTCAGGAGTCTGAGCTGCCTGCTGTGCTGCAAGAAGAAGTGCAAGTACTGCAGGATCGATTGCTGTTGCATCAGCTGTAGTTGTAGCTGCAACTACAGGAGCATTAGGGTCAGCAACCTTGGTAGCTGAAATAGCAGGTGTGGGCAGTGAAGCCTTAGTTGCATTAATCACTGTGTCGCCAAGACCTGTAAGCACATATACGGCATTGTACTCTGTGTTAGTTGTAACATTCTTGAGAGACTTGTCAAAACCACAGAATGTATGACCTGCAAATACAGGTACCTCGGGAGCTGTCACATTTGAGCCGACAGGAACGTGCTTTCCAGACATCTGTCCGCCGCAGTTGAAGCTTACGAATACGGTAGCTGTGGGTGTGGCAGCCATAACAGGAACTGCCAGAACTGTCATCATGGCAGCTGAGAGAACAACGGCCATAACCTTCTTAATTATTCTTTTCATGATTCTCCATTCCCCCGTGGGCCCATCCAAAAACACGCCCTTCGGGTATTCTTATTATTTGTCGCTAATATCTTTACGGATTAGAAGCTCACTTTTTTTGCCGTTTCATTATAAACACAATTACAAATTCTTACAACCCCTTCTTGAATCGAGCGAGCAGCTTTGTCATGTAAATTTCATTCCGTTTTAGAATTGTCCTCAAGGAGCCTGCTGTAGGTCAGGTCCATCGCGAAGGCTCCCAGTGGCGCCGTGATTATTATCGAAAGCACAGCAACAGAAAGCACTATTTTTCCACAGGGAAGTCCCAGTGAAAGCGGCACAGAGCCGATGGCCGCCTGCACCGTTGCCTTTGGCAGATATGATAGCACACAGAACCAGCGCTCCTTCGTATTCAGCTTAGTTCCAATCATGCAGAGCCAGACTCCTACCGAGCGCACGATAAGCGCGAGAAAAATTACTGCCACAGCTCCAAGACCTGCCTCCAGTGTATATCTCACATCAACTGCAGCACCCACCAGCACAAACAGCAGTACCTCGGCCGCCAACCACAGCTTTCCATATTTTTCCGCAAGACGCTTTGAGACTGCTTCGATACTCTTCATCTTGAGTGCGCAGGCCATGGACATTACGGAAAGGAGCCCCGATACGGAAACCATTCCCTCAAGCCAGCTCTCAACAGCCATCAGAAGAAAGGCTACTGCAAGTACTATAATTACCTTCACGCTGTTCCTGATATGTTCGCCCCGTTTGTAGAGTTCCTCAAATATTTTTGCAAGGAGGACTCCCACAATAGCGCCAAGTCCAATTCCAAGCACGATTGACACTGGTATATTCACAAATTCCATTGCACTCGCACTGCCGCCCTGGGCCATATTGACAAATGTCGAAAACAGCACGATGACAAACACGTCATCAAGGGATGCGCCTGCCAGAATCAGTTGGGGGATACCCTTTTTCGTGCCATATTTTTTCTCCATGAGCATTACCATACGGGGCACGACAACTGCGGGCGACACGGCACCAAGTACCGCTCCCATCACAGCCGCCTCTATTCTGTTGACGCCGAGAAAAATCGGTGCGAGCACTACACAGGCAGCGATTTCAAACACCGCAGGCAGGAACGACATGAGAATTGCAGGCCGTCCCACTTTTTTCAAGTCCTCAATATCCAGGGATATGCCGGCCTTAATCAGGATTATTATCAGCGCCATTCGGCGAAGTTCCGATGAGATTCCCAGAATTGACGGGTCGAGCAGGTCAAGCACGTAGGGGCCCAGGACTATTCCCGTCATCAGCATGCCGATTATCCTGGGGATCTTCAGTTTGCTGACGATGGCCGCCATCGCAAGGCCTACAAGAAAAATAAACGCTAATGAAGTTAACATTGTTCACTCCTTATTATCTGGGTATTGTTCATACATTATGGCTTGCGGCGACGCTCAGCCCAAACACAACAAAGCCTGGCACTGCAGTTCAATACGATTCTGCCAGCTTTACACCTCTTCTCACATAGTCAGCACCAAACTCCCTCGCCAAGCGGCAGGCATATCGTCTGCTGTCATCAAGAAATTTTTCTCTTTCAAATCCCAGGATATCCTTAATTCCAAGACCTATGCCGGGTTTTTCTGTCCCGGATTTTTCTGTGAAGGATTTTTCTGTCCCACAATCCAGTGCATCAATATTTCTGTAAAAATCTTCCAGCGAGTCAATCACTTCAAGGGCTGCCCTCCTGACACTTGACACTCTTCCATCAGGCAGAACAACCTTCGCCTTGTCGATGTCAAATGCAGCTGCAGACTTGAAATTGTCAATAGCCGAAAGCTGCCAGTGCTCTGCCTCAGTTCCACCGCCGCAGGCAAGCCATACCAGCAGCAGATGGGCAAACTTCATGTCCCTAATATCAACGCCCTCGCCCTCAAATGGGTTGAGGTCAATCATGCGAAGTTCAATGTGGTCCGCTCCCGTACGGACAAGTTCCTCGAGTGAGTATTCTCCTGACGACTTAATCCTGATTGGATAATACAGTTCGGACGGTGCCGTTATCAGCCCCTCATCAATGTAGCGCTGTACACTCGCCGCATAATTTCCAATGGATGAATAGTCGAGTACAACTGGGAACTCGTTCCAGTATCCCTTGTCAGAACACCTCACCGAAGCATATTCCGTAAGGTGCGTGCCGCCCCCTGTTCCCTTAAGTAAGTTCCCATCAAGCACCGGGTTGCCCTCTGTTCCCCTATTGAAGCTCTCATCCACCACCGGACTTGCGGCGCAGACTGACACCATGAGCCATCCATAGACCGCCGCCCGCCTGGCAAGTGCAAGGTACAGACCGTCAGAATAGTCTCTAAAGGACATGCCCTCCACTATAGACGTTCCCGCACTACCTGGCATGCCGCCCTCGAGGGATACTCCCGCACTACCGATCTCGCCACCCCCCTGGGACCGTTTCTTCTGCTCCCAGTCACGTTTCAGGAGTTCCTTGGAAAACGAAAAGTTGAAGTGGACCCCCGAGAAGGTCATTATGTATCTGCCATATTTTTTTGCAAGATACTCACGGTACTTTGTCTTACTACGGAGCGAACCTGTGAACCTTGCGACAGGAATATCCTCCTCCCCCTCAAGATAGGGCGGATTTGAAAAGGGCCACAGCACTTCCCCGTCATTCCTTATAACCTGCCTCACCCGCGCATTGTACGCCTTCAGTTCATCAAAGGCCTCCTCAATACTTGCAAACGCATGGGTGTTGATTTCAGTCTGGTTCTCACAAAAATCCCTTGATATCCTGGGGTCATTTACAAACCTGTGCGGAGTGTGCGCCATCCGGCCCTCTTTCGTCACTCGCAGGGACTCCTTCTCAAGGCCGAAGTTTCCTTCAAACAGCAGTTCCCTGACTTCCCCCTGGCAAATGCTGAGCGCTATATTTTTTTCACTTGAAAAAGATTCATTCATGACATTACTGTTTTATGAAGTGACTGTTAAAAAAATATTCCACGTGACTCTCAAAACTGTTTTTCAACAGTTCATAATCATGTTCAACAAAATGGTACAAGTAAAAGGGTGCATATATCTCCATGGCAAACACCATCGGGTCGCCCTCTATCATAAGTCCCCTTTTCTGCAGTTCAGTAAATATCTCCCTCTGCTTATTAAGGGGGATATCAACAAAGAATTCCTTATAGATTCTTGCCATTTCAGGATTCCTGAACTTCTCAATAAGAAGGAGCTGTCTGAAATTCACGATCCACTCATTCTGGGTCTGGTACTCAAACATGTGGAGGCAGCTCGCCTTCACCGCCTCCAGGCCCCTTAGGTCAGAGTTTATTATACTGCACTCCTGCATATATTTTTCCTTCAGCATCAGTACCAGGCTGTCGAAAATAGCCTGCTTGCTGGGAAAGTGCTTATACAGGGCGCTGTTTCCAATTCCCACCTTGTCAGCAATTGTCCTTATGGATACAGCAGCAAAGCCATTAACAGCGAACAGCTTCAGCGCCTCCTCCATTATGATTTCTTTTGTATTACCCTTTAGTCTTGGCATTGATCAGTCCCTTAATTCCTTTTATGGCAAAAATTACGAGTTCAACCATTACAGCAATTATAATCAATAATACCACGGTCTTCTTGATTGATGTAACCCATCCTGTGATAAAACATACTGCTGCAAGTCTTGTTGGATAATTGAGAAGCATTGCAATAATTCCAGCATTCTCAGTAAAATCCAGAATCAGATAGATAATAGGAAGAATATTAATGTATCTTGCTTTGCTTCCTGCCTGCGTTGTCTTCTTCAGAAGAAGACCAAGCCAGCTGAACATGAAAAGCATCAGACTTGGCGGATAGACAAAATCAAGCGGCATGATCCTGGTCAGGTGAAAAAGCCGGCCCGCCTGTCCCATTGACTTAAGAAAATTGTAGGCAAAGTCTACTGTATACCTGGTCTCGTAATCAAGGATGCTCACTCCATCAGTCACCTGCAGAAGTCCTGCAACTCCTATCGGGCTGTAATCAATAAGCCACAGCATTACCAGGAAAAATCCCGTTGCCAGAAGTGCCTTCTTAACTGTCAGTTTCTCAATAATCTTACTCATTTTTCTTCTCCTTTTCTTTTTGCTTTTCTTTTGGATTTTCTTTTGGATTTTCTTTCTGCTTTTCTTGTTGCTTTTCTTGTTGCTTTTCCTTTTGCTTTTCCTTTTCGTTCTTCGCTGTTACAGTGCAGTTGAAACCGATTAAGTGAGCAGTTGCTCTCTTTTATGTATTATATTAGTGAGCAATTGCTCTCTTGTCAATACTAATTTTGAAAAGTTGTATTTTCTCTCTTTTCATCGAGAATCACTCAAAGCTATTAATCCCGATGATACACAAAGGGGGTGTTCATCGGAAATCATTAGAAACCGAATTATCCGATGATATACGGCAGTTCTCGTTCATCGGAAATCATGCGAAGTAAAAATTCCCGATGAACCATATCAGTACACCTTCATCGGGAATCACGCAGAACTAAATTTCTCGATGAACCGTAATCGCCTTCATTCATCGGAATCATGAAAAGAGAGAATTCTCGATGAAACAAAGACGCCCATGTTCATCGGAACTCGCACAAAAAGAAATTCCTCGATGAACCGTGCAAAACAGCTTCATCGAGAATCACGCAGAACAAAATTCCTCGATGAAGCATAAATTACACCCTATGCATCGGGAATCATGCAGAACTAGATTCCTCGATGAAATAAATGCCCATCATAAAGCATGAAGAAGACAATCGTATGGGAAGACTCTCGCATGGGATGGCACGCAAAAAGGCTGCCGCAACAATGTGCGACAGCCTCCAAAGCTTCAATATGAATTTATATCTCGTAGTCCGTCTCCGGGCTAACTTCTCTTCAATCCTGAATGACAATCTCCTTGTAGAACTCAGCGTAATCAGATCTGCCCTCCTTAGTGAAGGCGATAGCTGTCCTAGGATGCTGATTGAGGATTCCAGTAAGCAGATACTGAACATCATATCCCCATACAACGCCCTCCTCACGGAGCTTGTTCATGTACTTTTCAATAAACTGAAGCACAGGGAACATGTTGTATTTAGGATTTCTGAGAAGACTTAAGAGCTGCTCCATTGCGCAGTTTCCAGCTCCTCTTCCCATTCCTGAGTATGTCGCATCAAGGTAATCCACACCGTCACCAACTGCTTCAAGGGTATTGGCAAACGCAAGCTGCTTGTTGTTGTGGGCATGAATTCCCAGTGACTTGCCATACTTGTTTGCTGACTCCTTGTAGAACTCGATAAGTCTTGCAAGTTCCTCAGGAAGCATCGAGCCATAACTGTCAACAACATACACAACATCAACGGGGCTCTGACAGATAATATCAAGTGCTGTTCGAAGGTCGCCCTCCTGAGCGGTTGAAACAGCCATGATATTACAGCTTGTCTCATATCCGAGATTGTGAAGAGTCTCAATCATATCAACAGCTGTAGGGATTGTGCTGATATAAGTAGCTACTCTCACCATATCAACAGGGCTCTCTGCCTTGGGCGCAAAATCACGCTTGTAGTTGCAGCGTCCAACGTCAGCCATTACAGCAATCTTAAGATCTGTGTTGTTGTCACCAACAATTGAACGGATGTATTCATCGTCACAGAACTTGCCCGGCCCGAACTTAGCCTCATCAAAAAGGTCCTTATCACCCTTATAACCAAACTCCATATAGTCAACTCCTGCCTTCACATTGGCAAGATAGAGAGCCTTCACAAATTCATCTGTGAAACGGAAATCATTGACAAGGCCACCATCACGAAGTGTCGCATCAAATACCTTGACACTTTCTCTGTAGCCGATAAGCTTGGATAATTCTTTCATAGTATTCCACCATTCCTCATATTTACAAATAATTTGGCAAAAAATAATGCCAGCGAAATGTACTATAACACTTTAAAGCGCAAAAGTAAAGACTTTCCTAAACATCTCAAACACAAAGTCCTTTTATCTCAAACACAAAGTCTTCTTATATCTCAAACGCAAAGTCTTCTTATATCTCAAACGCAAAGTCCGTTTCGATATATTTCTGGAACTTCTCCGCAGGCACAGGTCTCTCAAAAAGATATCCCTGAATCAGATAGCAGCCAATGCTGCTCAGGAATTCAGCCTGCTCCTTGGTCTCAACACCCTCCGCAATGATTTCCATGTTGAGCTTATTTGCCATACTGACAACTGAAGAAAGCACGATATTGTCCGCTCCATCAGACGTGTCGATAGAGTCGATAAAGCTTTTATCAAGCTTAACAATGTCCGATTTAATATTTTTCAAAAGACTGAGTGACGAATAGCCAGTACCGAAATCATCAATTGAAGTCCTGACTCCCTTCTTCTTCATCGTATTTATCAGTTTCACCAGAGCATCAAAATCCTCGTATCCCGAAGATTCCGTGAGCTCGATCTCAAGATATCGGCTTGGAATCTTATTATTTTTCATGACAGAATTGATGTCCTTCGTAAGGTCAGGGTTATGAAGATGTATTTTTGAAAAATTAACTGACACAGGAACCGGCTTAAGATTGCAGTCGAGCCAGTGCCTTATGTCCTCACACACCTTTCTGAAAACAAAGAAATCAAGGGCGCAGACAGAGCCCTCAGACTCAAGTACGGGAATAAAATCAACTGGCGACATCATCCTGCCTTCTGTAATCCAGCGAACCAGCGCCTCTGCACCAACGACCTTGCCTGTCCTTGAATCAACCTTAGGCTGGTAGTACACGACAAATTCCTCTTCGCCAAGTGCCCTCGGGAACATGACGGATATCTGCTTCTGTCTGGACATGACGTCTTTCATCCTGGGAGAATATCTCACAACGTTCTTTGAATTAGAACGCCTTGCCATGAACAGTCCAACCGAAGCCCTATCCATCGCATCATAAAGAGAATCCGCCTTCTTCAGCGAATAAACTCCCGCCCTGAAGGGTGCATCCATCCCCTGATGAACTCCGCGGATATCCACCGGAATCACAATCCGCGATGCCTTCCTGAGGAAGGTGTCCACATTCTCATCCTTCAGCAGGATGCAGAAATTGTCTCCGCCCGGTCTGGTAACATACTCATCCTCACCCACCAGCTCTGTAAGTGCATTAGCAAACTTACCAAGAAACAGATCGCCTTCCCTGCCCCCAATCATCTGGTTTGTGTATGAAAAATTGGCGAGGTTCATAAAAATAAGTGTGTATTTATTGAGTACTCCGTGCTGCGCAAGCATCATTCCAAGGAATCTGATACCCGTGGTATTCGGCACACCCGTCATAATGTCGATAAGCGGCATCTCAGACATGGCCTTTCTTACACGGAAATCCCTATACTCGGTCCCCAGGATTTTAACAAAGATACCAAGCTGTTCCTGCTCGGCAAGGGATAGTGATACCCCCTCTCCGGGATAAAAATTAAAAATATCTGGTCCCGCCGGAAGGCCCGAATCACTGCTATAGGAGAAGGGCTTGCGCACAGCCTTCTCACCGCCACTGAAATACTCAACTGAACCAGTTCCCAAGTCCCATGTAAAGGGAGACGTGTACGTCTGGAGCTTTGCACTAAACCTGCTTATACGCAGCATCCTGCACAGCTTCTCACAGGATTTCTTCGTGTAGTCACTGATATCATCCTCGTTTGCAATTACCACCGGTATTCCGGAAATGAATTCACTCAAAAACTTATCAAACATACCCAAACCTACCCATATCGCTTAATCGTTTTCGCTGTATATAATTTTATACAAGATATCTTTCGATTACAATAGAATAAATCCAATTCATATATGAAAAAAATGACCTTTTCATATTCCTACTCATTCAGCACTCATCGTAGGCATCATTCTCTGACAGTTCAGCCGTCGTAAGTGCCTGCTCATCCTTCTCGGCTATTGCCTCCTCATATCCCTTAAGTGCTGCAAAGGGTGAAAAAATCTTTGCGCGGTTATCCATACTCATTCGTGGGTGCCCAGGGATCTCGGGCCTGTCCATATTAGCAATTTCCCTGTATTTCTCGTTCATATCTTAATCTCGTTACTGCTCAGCTTCTATCTCATCGCGGGGTTCTTTGTCTATCATGTCTATCCCAATTTCAGGGGTTCTTTGTCCAGCATGTCCATCTTATTTCAGGTGTTCTTTGTCCAGCATATCTATCCTAATTTCAGGTGTTCTTTGTCCAGCATGTCTATCTTATTTCAGGTATCCCCCGCTTCCTGGTCCTACGCTTTATGTCCGCCTATCTGTGAATTTCTCTCAATAGTCATCGCACCATCCTCAAGATTGGTACCTTTAAGTATGGCATTTTTGCCAAATCGCTTATGAATCTCAAGCATAGCCTGCTGCAGTTTCTTTTCCTTATCAGCTTTGACCGGATCGGTAAACAGGTCGTACTGACAGAAAACCTGATCCTCAGGCACCAGACTGTTGGCCGATATATTGACGCGCCGGACCATAAGCACGGGGTTAACAATCTCCTCATACAGTTTAACCAGTGCCTCAGTTATTTTCGCAGTTGAAGACGTCGGTTCCCCCAGATTGACAGTCCCATGTGCCGGCTTAGGAACTGTTCGACCGTAATAGTCAACATGTACCGGTCCGCGATAAACACCAGATTCCATGTTGTCCCTGTCGTACCCAATGTACAGTGTCATCGAAGGCGTCGTCATCTTCTTGTCAACGAGGTCCAGCGCAAGGAGTTCTGCCATCTCCTTCACTATTATTCTACCCTTATCGTAGGAATACGGACACTGAAGCACCTGTCCCGATGACAGGCAGTTAGTCCTCGGCCTGTAATTCTTGATATCCTTGATCGTGCAGGGTTCAATCCCCCAGGCATGATCTATGAGAAGCTCAGCATCAATTCCAAAGAGTGAATACAGAAGTTCAGGCGCCTTCACAGACATAAGTGCAACGTCTCCCATGGTAAACATTCCGTTGGAGGCCAGTCTCCGCTTGGTCCCGCCTCCCACTCTCCAGAAATCAGTCAATGGAGTATGGTCCCAAAGCTGCTCTCTATATCCCTTCTCATCAATCTCGGCTATTCTCACACCGTGCTCATCCGCAGGAATATGCTTGGCCACGATATCCATGGCCACCTTGCACAGATACAGGTTGGGGGCAATTCCCGCTGTGGCTGTGATCCCAAGAGTTGAGAGAACGTCCCTGATTATTTTTTCCGTGAGTTCACGGGCCGTCATCTTATAGAGAGACAGATAGTCCGTGACATCCATAAAAACCTCGTCAATCGAGTAGACATGGATATCCTCCGCACTGATGTACTTAAGATATACCTGGTATATCTCCGCAGAATAATCGATATAGAGCTGCATTCTTGGAACTGCAACAATATACTCAAGCTCCTTGCCCGTGCTCCGCTTAATCTCCTCCGCCTTCTGCTCCACCTCGAAGAGCCGACTCCTGCCTGACAGCCCATAGGCCTTAAGCGATGGCGACACGGCAAGACAGATCGTCTTGGATGTCCTTGAAGCATCAGCGACCACCAGATTTGTGGTAAGCGGATTTAAGCCTCTCTCGACACACTCGACAGAAGCATAGAAGGACTTTAGATCAATTGCAATGTAGGTTCGTTTTGACATGCCTATATTCTAACACTAAACCTGGGCATATTATAGACCCCTGTCGAAAGGATGTGCGGTGGTGCAGTTGGTGCCCTGGGGTGTTGATGCTTACTGTCATCGCGTTTCAAGATTTCCCTGTTTGTCGATGAACAAGCGAGGCTACCATCATCGCGATTTCTCAAATATAAGTATCCTCGATGAAAGTTGTTGTCTTTCTGTCATCGAGATATCTCATGCAAACGTTTCCTCGATGAAAACCTCTGTCTTTCTATCATCGAGATTTCACCTGCAAACGTTTCCTCGATGACAGGTATGCCCAACTCATCATCGAATAATCCAGAAATCCCACTTCTCCGATGAAACACATAATTAGACATCATCGAATAATCCAGAAATCCCACATCTCCGATGAAACACATAATTTGACATCATCGAGAACTCATAAAACGAACCTTCTCCGATGAAACACATAATTAGACATCATCGAATAATCCAGAAATCCCACTTCTCCGATGAAACACAAAAACGCCCCAGGTGATTTCTCATCCGGGGCGTTGCTCACTCGATTATAAAACTCTTGATAATATTCCACTCTTACTCAAACTTAGTATCGGGATAATCCTTCTCAGGGATGATAGCGATATAAGTCTTACCAGTGTTGATCTTGAGCTCATTGCCGTCAGCATCGAAGTAATGTGTGTAAGCAATGTCATTCTCATTAGACCATGTAATCGGAATCTTCTTTCCGTTTGTGATGTACCATCCCTCTCTGTGGTCGATAGGGCTTGTGTAGAACATCATGTATCCGTTATCGTCAAATACCTGCATTTCTGCTGACATAAGGATAACATTCTTGAATGCAGTCTGCTCGCCAGTCTTGCCATCCTTGTGGGCACTGCCGTACTCGCTGTACAGGTATACCTGATTATCCTCATCGTATGTAAGCTCTGAGTCGTTGTGATGGAAAGGAAGCGCAATGTGCTTAACATCAGCTGAATCAGATCTCTCACCTAAATCAACAGGCTTCTTCTCAGAAGCGAAATTAAAGTGCTGTCCACCCTGGTAGTACTGGTCATACTCTGTAGAGATGCCGGAATTCTTGAAGTTCTTCTCGAGGTCACCAGGAAGGATGTACTCTGTGAACTCTCTTGACTTACCATTGTTTACACGCGAGAAGGTTCCTGAGAAATGCTCTACAAAGTCATTCTTAAGGAATACATCAATGTAGAAGGGACCACCATCGTGGCACACAACTGCATTGTACTCAGGTGCAAGCTGAAGGTTTGTTGGACGTACAGAACGGATAGATCCGAGCTGCTCAATCTTGCCCCAGTCCTTGATGATACACATAAGACGTGTAATACCACCGTTCTCAGCTGAGTTTGTCATCTCATATACGATATCGCAATCGTTAACACCAAAATGAGGAAGTGCTGTCTTCTCATTGTCAACCATTGCTGCGATAGGTCTCTGATTCTTAAGACCTTCCTCAATCCACTCATTAGTAAGCTCAGATCTGTAGTAGCCCTCTCTTACCTCTTCTTCCTCTTCTTCCTCTACAGGTGCCTCCTCAACGGGTGCTTCCTCCTGCTCGGGCTCTTCATCAGCGCTACCTATCTGAATAACGGGTTCCTCTGTAGTCTCAACTACAGGCTCTTCCTTAGCTTCTTCCTTCTTTCCACAGCCTACCAAAGCAGCTGTAAGTGATAATGCCATAAGCAGCATTAATGCTCTCTTCTTCATAAATCCAATTTCCTCACTTTCGTCTGGCAAAAATTAACCGATAAACATTCTAACACGAATTGAGTATTCATGCATCAAAAAGTTACATAATTGTTACATTGCTACATAAAAATACATTAATTACTATTTTTTCATCACTTTTATATACGAATAAGCAGGAGAATTTTTTGTATTGTAAAAAAATCTCCTGCTTTTCATTGTCTGTTTATTCTTTATCCAGAAGCTTCACGAACTCAGCCTCAGGCATCGGCCTGTAAAAATAATAACCCTGTATCATATCGCAGCCGGCCTCATCCAGGAAGGAGAGCTGATTCTCTTCCTCAACACCCTCGGCCACGACCTTCGCCCCCACAGCGTGGGACAGTTCTATGATCGACTTAATTATGGCCTCAGCCTTCCTGCTCTTACCAATTTTTCTCACAAAGCCCATATCAAGCTTCACCACATCAAACTCGTAGCTCTCGAGAGTCGACATTGAGCTCATTCCGCTTCCGAAGTCATCAAGCAGCACCGACATTCCGAGGCGCTTTACCTCGGTCAGGAAATCCCTGGCATTACTTTCGATCTCCTCGTATGCGGACTCAGTAACCTCAAGCTTAAGCATTTTCTGGACATTGTCAGAACCCTTCAGACTGTTCATGATGCTTTCGATAAATCGTGAATCGTAAAAATCCACTCTTGAAATATTGACAGCACAGGGGACATATTTTTTCCCACTCTTCTGTCTTCGGCTATTGAACAGCAGTACATTGTTCACCATCAAGTAGTCAATCTTCGTGATGACACCTCTCTGCTCGAAGGCGGGGACAAAGCGGGCTGGGGACAGCATGCCGAGTTCGTGGTGGTTCCAGCGAACCAGAGCCTCCGCGCTGACTATCTCTCTCGATTTTATGTCAACCACTGGCTGATAGTAGGTCACAAACTCACCGGTCTCCAGCGCCTGATCAAGTTCTGAGACAAGCACTCTCTGTTCAAGATATTCCTCCCTCATTTTTTCATCATAGACAGCATAATAGCGGTCGCGGTTGTTGGGAATCAGGTTTTCCGCAAGCTTGGCCCTGTCAATCGCCGCACTAAGCCTGATGTTGACATTATCTCTGATATGGAGAATTCCGCACCGTATCTGGAAGGGATATTCTATGTAATCCTCCTTGTATATCTGGCGGCAGAGTTCATTAAGACTCTGCTCTGTAATGTTCTCTCTCCTGGTCACAAACACATAGTGGTCCGCCTCGAGCCTGGCCATGATAAGGGGCTTCATTATCTGGCGTATTACATCCCTCTGTTGGAAGATAGCCATGTCACCGCTGAAGGTGCCAAGCAGATCATTCATTGCCTTGAAGCCCTGCACATTAGTATAGACCAGCGATAATTCCTCGTTGGAATACCTTATTATACTGTGGGCCTTGGCGAGGAATCCGGAGCGCGAATAGATATCAGTCATCCAGTCGTGATCAAGGACATCCGTGGTGTTTACCATCGTGAAGATAAATTCCTTCTTGCCTATGTCAATAGCCCTGATTGTCACCTTCTCCGCCTGAATGCCATCAGGGGTGTCGATATGGACCGTCCTGACATACTCCCCGTCCCGTTCAATCTCCGCAAATACCACTTCCTGACTTAACTGGTCAAGATACGCCTGCTTCTCATCCTCCACAACAAGGCGCTCGGAAAAGTTCCTATTAAAGAAGTCAAAGCTGTCGATATTCACCGGAATGAAGCCATTTCTAAGAAGGAACTCACTAATATGATAAAAATGTGTTCCGGCGTAGGATTCGTTGAAGGAGAATACCGCATCGTAATTATCCTGCATAAAGCTCTGCGCCAGATTGTCAATATAACCGCGCTCTGCGGGAGTATTTTTTTCAAAAAATATATTTTCTGAATGTATCACGCCCTGTGGAACTCTGCGTACCTTCCCGTCCTGCATAATAAGAGCCTCTCCAAACAGTTCCGTGACGCCGTTCCTGATGATGAAATAACTTCCATCAGGCAGCAGGTAAAAGCTCCGCCCGATGCTGTCCCTCGCAATGATATCATCCACAAGTCTCTTTCCGTCGAGCATTACCCCTTCTGAATAATACTGATAATGAGGGATCATCTGAATCCTTGTGAGGCCGAGGCCCTTTTTGAAGCGCACGAAATCCTCACGGACTGATTCCCCGGGGAGCTCTGGTATGAGATACGCCTCGTCAGCAGAATTCACGCTTCCTGCGCTGAGAGCCATGAATATTCCATCAAATTCCTTAAGCGCGCCCTTCAGGTCGCACTTTGTGATGAACTCATTTTCTGTGGGCACATGTCCGCCTGACAGATAAACCACATCCGCCCATCTTACAGCCTCTGCCAGACTTTCCCTGGCAATGCTAAGTTCATCCATAGCACTCGATTCTTCCCCTGCGCTTGATTCTT
>DCHL01000113.1:15168-15671 GCA_002317595.1 Lachnospiraceae bacterium UBA1753
CTGCGCTCGATTCTTCCCCCGCGCTTAGCACATCGACTCCGTGACTCTTCGAGTAATTCTCTATCGCCCGTCGATCAAAGCACCTCATCTCAGAAACCGAGATATCTGACAGTGCAAATGCATCCCTGAGTTCTGTCATCATATGGTCAGTCATGTCAGCGTCATCAGGCGCCGAAGTGACCATCAGGAATTTGGAATCCCTCTTCCAATATTTTTTCAGGTTATCCACAAAACCGTTGTCGTCAAGAACCGGCGCCGGGCTGTATTCCCCGCGCTTCTGGTATTTTATAAAGCTGCTTGTCAAAAAAATAATCATTTCACTCTTCCTTGATTAATTTCTCTTCCTTGATTAATTTCCCTTCCTTGATTAATTTCTCATCCTTGAAATATCGCTCATTCTTGATAAAATGCCTGTACTTGGCAAATCGTATACCTATTCAACATTATACGGTTATCCTCCTGATAGGACAACAGTTCTTTTTCCTGTTCGGGTATTGGCTTTT
>DCHL01000113.1:15739-18831 GCA_002317595.1 Lachnospiraceae bacterium UBA1753
TCTTTTTCCTGTTCATGTATTGGCTTTGGGTTGTTTTCCGTGCGAAGCCTATACCACAATTTCATGAGATATATAGGCTGATAATGGGATATGCATGACAGCCGATACAGCAATTTCATGAGATATATAGGCTAATGATGGGATATGCATGATAGCCGATACAGGAAACATCTTGACGGTATAGGGTGACAGGTGAATCTGCTGATAAGCCTATAATTAACCGGTGAAGTTTCTTCTTGAATTGTTATGGCCAGCCACTGAAAAAGCTAAGAAGCCGATACAAAGAAGGAAAATGCGGTATAGGGCATAAAGCAAAAAGGCGGGTTAGCCAATAAAATGAGGCTGCCGCATTCTGTGCGACAGCCCCATATGCTTTGTATTCTTTCTGATTAGTGATGGAACAGTCTCACTCCGTTACATGCCATAACCATGCCGTACTTGTTGCAGGCATCGATTACGATGTCGTCCCTGATTGATCCGCCAGGCTGAACCACGTACTTCACGCCGCTCTTTGCGCCTCTGTCAATTGAGTCAGAGAAGGGGAAGAATGCATCTGAACCGAGAGTAACACCGTCCATCTGGTCAAGCCATGCACGCTTTTCCTCAACTGTGAAAATCTCAGGCTTCTCAGTGAATACCTTCTGCCACTCACCCTCAGCAAGAACATCCATGTAGTACTCACCAATGTAGTTGTCGATGGCATTGTCGCGGTCTGCCCTCTTGATGTCAGTCCTGAAGGGAAGATCAAGAACCTTAGGGCACTGACGGAGAAGCCAGTTGTCTGCCTTTGAAGCAGCAAGACGAACGCAGTGAACTCTGGACTGCTGTCCTGCGCCAACTCCGATTGCCTGTCCGTCCTTTACGAAGCAAACTGAATTTGACTGCGTATACTTGAGAGTGATAAGGGAAATGATCATATCCTTCTTAGCACTGTCAGGGATATCCTTGTTCTCTGTCACGATATTCTCAAGAAGGCTCTCGTCAATCGCAATATCATTTCTTCCCTGCTCAAATGTAATTCCGTATACCTGCTTTCTCTCAAGCTGCTCAGGAACATAGTTAGGGTCGATTTCCATGATTGCGTAGGTTCCCTTCTTCTTCTCCTTGAGAATCTCAAGTGCCTCAGGCTCATAGCCAGGAGCGATGATTCCATCAGAGAACTCCTTCTTGATCAGCTTGGCTGCAGATACATCACACACATCTGAAAGTGCGATGAAATCGCCGTATGAAGACATTCTGTCTGCGCCTCTTGCTCTCGCATATGCACATGCGATGGGTGAGAGATCCTCAAGATCGTCAACAAAATAAATCTTCTTCATTGTCTCTGAAAGAGGTGTTCCGATTGCAGCACCTGCAGGAGACACATGCTTGAATGAAGTTGCAGCAGCTACACCTGTTGCCTTCTTGAGGTCTGACACAAGCTGCCAGCCGTTGAAAGCATCAAGGAAATTGATATATCCAGGCTTTCCATTGAGAACCTTGATGGGAAGGTCTGATCCATCTGCCATGAAGATTCTTGCAGGCTTCTGATTAGGGTTACATCCATATTTAAGTTCAAGTTCGTTCATTTTTATCCTCACATTTCTCCGCGGTAAAAAGTTTCATTCACTATTTCCAACAACTAAGAACTATACATTCTTGTTTACAATTTTTGTCTCGTACTCGCCTGTTGCGATATCAATGTATCTCACAAAAAGCGAAACCTTGTTATCCTCGTTGAGATTATCCCAGAGCATATCCGTAAACTCGTCGATGCCACCCTCGATAGTAATGAGTTCTGGCTCACCCTCGAAGCTGGGAAGCGGATCTCCATCACTCATGTAAGTGTGGATGAATCTTCCCTCGCCGTTCTTGGGGTTGTCATAGCTGAAGGTATATCTGTTGCAGCAGTCAGGATCGCCGTTGTTACTCTTAAGAATTGACATTGAGTAATCATACTTTCCATCTGCAACATTCATCACAGCTGAAATTCGAGGTGTGAAGTTAGGGCCATCAGGCTCGAACTCACGGCTTCTGAGAGCCACCTCAAAGGTCTTGCCATCCTTAAGTCCGTCATATGCAGTATCAGTCTGGTCACCGTTTGTCACGATTGTCTGTGTGCCGAGCACTCTGACAGGTGCGTAAATGATAAGTGAAGGATCAGAAAGCTTAGAAGGATCAAACGCCTGTGTACGGATTCCTTCGCCGTCCTCAACAAACACTCTGTTGCGGCTGTTAACGCTTCTTCCCATAATGAAATAAGCAGTAACCGCCTTGCTTCCGTCCGCGGTGCGTCCAACAATGATTCCGCGTCCCGGATAACTGTTGCTGCCAAGCAGCTGCGCAATGTCGTTCATAATCATAGCCCGTTCTCCTCTCTTGCTCCGCCGCGCACTCTCCGCGGCGTTCCAATCCTGGTTGTATGTAACATTTTATTGGTAACTTATTTTAGGGAGCTCAGGACTCCCGCATAAAGCATGATAATAAAAAACGCCTGGACAAAATGGTTCATCACCCTTTTGTCCAGACGGTCGACTCAATATCAGGTATACTCCATGTGGTGTACTCCACCGGGCCTCGCCCTTTCCGTCAGTCATATACCTCACTGATTTTCACGCGCAAATCATAGCATGATTTATGGCGTCTGTCTATATGTTTGTTAAGGAACTTCTGCCTAACTATAGCAGTTAAATGGTTTGCTTCAATAGTTATATTTCTCGCTGCGTTTCTTTTCTCGCTGCGTTTCTTTTCTCGCTGTGTTTCTTTTCTCGCTGCGTTTCTTTTCTCGCTGCGTTTCTTTTCTCGCTGCGTTCATCGAGATTTTAGTTTTCCTTACCCCCCGATGACACGCGCAACCCTCATTCATCGAGATTTCTTCTTTCTGCAGTTTCCGATGAATTGGTACAGCCCTGGTTCATCGAGTTTTGTTGATTCTGTAAAGCGGACATTCGCAATCCGCTTCGCTTCTTGCTCATGAACGCAGGCTTCTTCGCAGCTTGCCTGCGTTCAAATTCCGATGAACCCCCTTTATACCTGTTCATCGAGATTCTTTCTTTTCTGTATTTCCGATGAATTGGTACAGCCCTGGTTCATCGAGTTTTTGGGATTCTTAC
>DCHL01000113.1:19001-19273 GCA_002317595.1 Lachnospiraceae bacterium UBA1753
ACCTGTTCATCGAGATTTTTTCTTTTCTGTATTTCCGATGAATTGGTACAGCCCTGGTTCATCGAGATTCTTTCTCTCAACAATTTCCGATGAAAAGGAGCCGCTATGCTTCATCGAGATTCTTTCTCTCAATAATTTCCGATGAAAAGGAGCCGCTATGCTTCATCGAGATAATAAGTTTCTTGCTTTTCCCGATGATGCACCACTAACCTCATTTCATCGGGATTATAATTTTCTTGCTTTTCCCGATGATGCTCACAAAATCGATACCG
>DCHL01000113.1:19354-21870 GCA_002317595.1 Lachnospiraceae bacterium UBA1753
TCACAAAATCGATACCGAAGATGATACTCACAATAATGACACCAAAGATGATGCCCACAATGATGATATCGAAGCTTGTGCTCACAAAGCAAATATGAAGTTCTGGCCAGGGCCGGAACACAAGAATATTTAACTACCTCTTCCAGTTAAGTACAGGGATGGCAACCTTTCTGTTGAACCAGTCAACAAGCGGTCCCATGAAGAATGCTGTAATAATTGTTCCAATTCCGACAAAGGTAGGAATCTCAGAAATTGTACCGCCACCAATCATAAAAACTATGATTCCTGCAATAACACAGACAAGGTCAGTACAGATTCTGATGTACTTGAACTTTCCAAGCTTCCACTTTCCAGACATTACGATTGCCACTGCATCGTAGGTTGAAACACCGAGGTCTGCTGTCATATAAAATGCAGAACCGAAGCAGATGATTACAATGCCAACAATCAGACATGCAAACCTGACGGCCATGCTGGGATTGACAAAAATTGTCTGAAGGAACGCATAGGAATACTGAGTTATATATCCCAAAAGAAACAGGTTGATAAATGTCGCAATTCCGATATTGTGCCGGTCAACCACAAGGCTGAAGATAAGCAGGATTGCATTCACGATAACATACAGCGTACCAAACTCAATGGGAATCAGCTTATCAAGACCGCTCATCAGTGACTGAAAAGGGTCAACACCCAGAGCTGCGATCTTGAAAATACCCACGCTGATTGCACAGATTGTCACACCAAAAAGCGACATTAGAACTCTTCTACCATCAATTTTCATTTAAGGCCTCACAATTTAGATATGTCAAAAAATAAAACAATAGTACCCGGCAAAAGCAATATTTTGCTCCGCCGGGTATTGTAGCACATAAATGTTAATAATGTCTTTATTAAAAATATTGATTTTTCAATATTTATTCGACCTTTAATTATGCAACCACGCCCATGATATCCCGCATAATGCCTTCCATATCGTTGATATCATTTTCCTTGATTACAATGCTGTTCTCTCCCTTTGCTCCGGTCTCAGTATTTTTAAAGAAATTCTTTCCTACCAGCTGGCGATAAAGCTCAGGCTTCACAACTGACCACTCCGGCGTTTCCACATTGGAATCCATGCCATTCGATGACAAAAGTGCCTCTATCACCTTGGACATTGCCGTTACCAGATCCATTTCACCATTTAAGCCAATTGCGTTTATCTCGCTTTTTTTCTTAATATACATGGAATGATCTTCAGGTTCAGGAATATCGTCACCTCCACTTGTGTCCAGCTGATAGTTGTTTACAGAAACTTCATCGTACAGAACAATATTCTTACTTTCCGCATATTCCTGCACATTGCGCAGACGGTCATCGAAACAGCTGCCATCAAGCTGCCTGAAGTAGTCAAGAAGAGCATCCGTTTCATTGCTGCTCTCCAGCTTGTTCACCAGAATAACAATGCTTTTTAATATCTCATCACAGTGGCTGGACTCAATTGCTGCGCCGTTCAGATTGTTGTGACAGCTCATCCTGGTAAGTGCAAACAGCATATCGTGACCAGCAGTATACTTCCCATATATTTTTCCCAGGTTCATTCCTGCCCCGCGATTAGGAAGACGCAACGTATCTGCAATCTGCCTTTGTGTATCCTTCTGATATTCCCCCTGAATAACGTCCTTATACATTGCCAGACGCTTCAGACTCTCCAGATACTGGAAGGCAATCTCATACTGAGAGAGCGGTGTTTCCTGTCCATATCTCCAGTTCAGGATTTTTCCATACATTTTTTGAAAAATATTTCCGCGAAGCATCTTTCTGGCAAAGGCACGTCTATTCTCAACGCCATGTCCTCCTACCATAACAAGTTCCTCTGGAAGCGTTGGGTCAGAATTGGGAAAATTCGGTGAACCACCCAGGGCATCCTTGTAACGGCGCAATTTGTTCATAATGTTGTCAATTGCCCGGCTTTCATCATTCTCTGTGCGCATGGCGCTGAGGTAATCCTCTTTTCTGAAAACTGAACTGTTATCTTCCCCGATTTCCTCCTTGGTCAGACGCTCCAGTTCTTCCAGAGAAACTTCAGGATGCTCAGATACAATCCTATTACAGATTCTCCTGCGGTATGCTGCAAATGCTCTATTTCCGCGAATTTCTCGATGAAGCTCCAGTTTCTTAGTCTCTATCTGAGCATGCTTCTGGTCATAGGATTCGTCCCTGCTTTCTGATGCCATATCCTCCATTCGGTTCAGAAACCAGTAATCTGCCATCTTCAGCTGGAATTCTTCCTCTTCCTTATCCGTTGCATTCGCTCTAATCTGATTCTTCTTTGCTTCACACTGCAGATTCAGGATCTCAATTTTCAGCTTATTTACTTTGGCAGTATCATTCCTTCTCTGAGCAGCCTCAAGCTCGCGCACCTTTTTAGCAGCCTTCTCATACTGCTCATCGCTCTTATTCAGATAATCTTTTCTGTCCTTTCTAGAGTGGTATTCGCTTCTTTGTGCAAGTGTAGCTGCCAGAGCCTCATTCGC
>DCHL01000172.1 GCA_002317595.1 Lachnospiraceae bacterium UBA1753
TGGATCAGCAAAATGAATCACACGACCATTTCCAATATATACTGCGAAATGCTCATATAACCCTTGCAACCTAGGTACGGCTATGATATCTCCAGGAACCAGTTCCCTCGTTCTCTTGCCATTTCCACCAAGGAATTCAAACCTTTCTTCCACATTTTCCTTCACTTTTTCAATTTGTTTTTTCACACGTCTTTGTGACTTCTTGGTCTTCTTTTTTAACTCATCAATGTCTTCCTCGACATTTGCTCTGATGCCATCAACCAGCCCATAGTCCTGAATATTTTCAACACGTCTCTTTGTGCGTTTCACCGACTTAGCCAGCTCACCGAGCGGATTCCGAAACGGACCATCAAATGGATTATCAAACATAATAACTCTGTACCCCCTTACGATTCCATTATATGAAAAAATTATACCATCCAAACCGCATCACTTGAATAAAATTCAAGTAATTTGTTTGAATAGCAAAGGCCAGCAGGCATCCTTCACCTGCTGGCCTCCTATTTGCAAACTCTTAGAAAGCGATAATTCGCAATTCCCTTCGCCGCTCGTCAGTTACCCCTGATAACTCCGCGTTCTTTTAGAATCAGATAAATCGCCTGACATCCTATAATCCAAGCAGCTGCTTCTTCTTGGCGTCAAACTCTTCCTGCGTAATCACTCCCATATCGAGCAACTCCTTGAACTTCTTCAATTCATCCGCTGGTGACACCTGCTGAACCACTCCTGCTGCAGGAGCATTCTTAACGATATCAATCTGGTTGCGAATGTACTCAACGATAATTTCAGCTTCCTCGTTTTTCTTCTGTCCAGCAAACTGAATTGAATTTTCTCCCGCATACTCGCTTGTATTTGATCTTCCTCCAGCTGCAGTCTCAACCTGGATAAATCCATCCAGGACACCTGATGGCTTATACTGAACCCCGATAGCATCCTTGTAATAGACAGTCTTCTCCCCCTGAGCTACTGATGTTCCAAAAATCAATCCGGTGACAACCGCTGACGTGGACTTCGTTGATGTAAAGATTACCTTATTCTCATACACGTCAAGAATCTTCCCTAGATTGTTTACCATGCAGTACTTCACTCCCTCCGGGCGCAAAGCAATCCTGTCCGCCATCTCCATAGACTCCAGTTCCTTATTCAGTTCTTCCTGCGCCTTAAGGTCACCCGTGTACTTCTGCGTAGCATCCTTCGCCTTACCAGCGGTGTCCTTCGCAACATCCTTCGCCTTATCAGCCGCATCCTTTACCTTATCAAGAAAACCCATTTCGATTCCTCCTCCACAGCAATGTTTGATTACACCCTCATATTAGTTTGGCGGCACGACAGATTGTGTCAGGGTAAAAAATAAGAGACTGCAATTTCCTCAAATTGCAATCTCCATAAATCAGCTTCAATATTTCCACTATTTTAATTTTCCTTCGAGAAATTCTACTTCTTCTTTCGTGAAACCAACATTCCCAATCAAGGTGTACAGAAAATGAATTCGTGAAGCATAATCGTGCTTGCTATTCATCTCCTCAACCACCTCCTGCAGAAACCTCATTCTCCCCACAGTCCCAGTCCGCTCAGCAGCCCGCCAAGCGATGTTGCCAGTGGTTCCGTCACTTCCTCGTTGGACTTAAGCTTTGACAGATCGAGTTCTATGTCTGGTGACAGCATAAGTTTGCCAAAGAGCAGGCCTGTGTTGTAGGCGTCATAGTAGCCGTCGTGCTCCTGGCCTACCAGCTCGATACCACAGGATGCAACTGCATCTGACAGGGAATAGCACCTGATGGTTCCGACCTTCTCGGCAAAAATTTTCTGGCAGTCAATCCAGTGCCTTAGGCACTCTTTTATCTTAGGGTTCTCGATTTCCTTCTTTTTCATCTCCAGTGAAATCTGCCTCTTGTCGTTCTTGCTCCAGGAAACCATGGATATCTCACCATCGGGAATCCACGCAGCAAAATCTTCAAGGACTTCCTCAAGCCCCGACGCATCCTTCAGCTTGTCTTCAGTAATTCCCGTAAGCTCGGTTATGAACTCGTCAAGTTCTCCCAGCCGAGGCTTTACGTACCGGTTGAAGCCGTCAAGTATTTTATATTTTTCATCCAGGAGTACTGCACCAAACTGGATTATCTCAGTCCCGCGCCGTGAGAACTTTTTATCATTCTTGTCAATCTTATCGCTTTTGATCTTCTTGTCGTTCTTGTCGTTAGGGTAATCCTCCAGCGCAATCCGGCACATCTCAAGGTCAATAACTACATAATATTTCACAGTTCACATCCCCTTCATCTTCGTCTTCTTCAGCAGTTCCTTCGCTTCCTGGCACCACCTCAGATACCCTTCGTAGGTTTCCACCCCGAAGCAAACTGTCAGGTAGTAATGCAGATGGTCGCGCTCACCGATTACCGGTGCAAGATTCTCCTTATACATCTTAAGCTGGGCGAGTGCCTCACTTATCTCAGCCTCAAAGGCCGTGATAGTGTCGACCGTCACCTCCGGCTCCGCAGTGCCCCCAAAGTACACCTTAAGGAGCGTTTCATACTTCAAATCATTGACGGCCTTTGAATTCTTAAGCCAGCCTAACAACACCTCTCGCCCCGCATCGGTAATCGCGTAATAATTTTTTTCACGCATAGATGCTCCCGAGGAATCCCCTACCTTCTTTTCCAGCCCTACCTTCTTCACCAGTCCTTCCTTCTCCATCGCATTCAGTGAAGGGTATATGCTTCCAAAGCTTCCCTTCCAGAAGAAGCTGATTCCGCCGTCAATTTTTTTCTTTATATCATACCCGGTGAGATTTTCATGGGACAGCAAACCCAGAATCACCATGTCAATTTTTCTATCCTTCATTTTTTTCACCCGAATCTGTACTTCACTGCTCCCTTCATTTCCATCCGAATCTGTACTTCACTGCCCCTTTCATTTCCACCCGAATCTGTACTTCACTGCTCCCTTCATTTCCATCCGAATCTGTACTTCACTGCCCCCTTCGGGCACCTGTCCACGCAGGCACCACACTGGATACACTCAGTACATCTGTGTGTTTCCCCTGTCTTGACCATCTCAGTCACATCAAGTCCCATAGGGCAGGCCTTCTTGCACAAGCCACAGGAAATGCACTTTTCCTTGTCAGCTTCTATGTGTAGCTGCGGCAGATGAAGCCACCTTCCGATTGTACCTCCAATCACCATGAAGGGCGCCATCCAGCAAAAATAATGGCAGAAGGCCCTGCGTCCATGTAGCATTGCAGGCAGAGCAATCAGAAATACAACACCATAATATACAGTATAACAGTATATGTTCGATACGGAAATGCCGTGTTCTGTTCCGAAGAAAAAATTAACGCTCACATTATTTTTTCCCAGGACAAAAGTACTGACCACACCGGTCATCCAGAGCACCCATATGACATACTTGATGTTATTGCGCCACCCCTGCTTGGCAGTCCCATCATTGATCCTGCTGCAGCACTCCTGCAATCCGCCTCCCGGACACAGATACCCACACCACACCCTGCCAAGGAACATCGATGCTGCCAGCATGATTGAAAACACGATGAAGCTTCCATTAATGATATGCTGGGATGCGGCCTCGATGATCATATATGGCGAGAAATACCACATCGTCACTGGGAACAGCAGAAACGAGATGAATATGATTGATTTCCTAATTGTTTGTCTTTTCATTTCCTAATTAACCCCTTTTCGTTTTATATCAATTTGATATATATCATTTTGATACATTATACGTGTCACATAACATATTGTCCATATTTCTCGACCAACTTTTCAGCATAAAAAGGGCCGTGCCTCTGCACAGCCCATTTTAGCTCTCAATCCTATCCTATTCTCTTATTTCATTTTCCTATTTCATTTTCTTATTTCATTCTCTTATTTCATTTTCTTATTTCATTCTCTTATTTCATCCTCTCATTCAGGAACTGAAATTCTTCCTTTGATACCTTTTTGTTCTCCAGCAGTTTGTAAAGAAAATATATGCGAGATGAATGATCGCGCTGGCCGTTCATCTCATCAGCCAACTCCAGCAGAAACCGTCTTCTCCGTCTCCACCTAAAAATATCCGAAAAATAATTTTTCATACCCACTTTCCTCCCAATTTTTTCTTCATTATACTAATTCATGGTGACAGGAAATGTCAGAGTAAGATTATTGCTAATTACCTCTTCCAAGACTCTCGAATTGATTTACTATCAGCTAGTGCCCTTTTGAAATATCGGCTAGTGCCCTTTTTCACGTCTGAAGCCAATAACAAGTTTTGAAAAGGCGTATAGGCTATGAGAAAAAAAGCCTAACAGCCGATACTAAGGAGTTTCTTAGGGTTATTGGTTTTCATAGAAATCTATTTGCGAGCCAATAACGCATTTAATTTCTACTGAACAAATTGTTATGGCTCCTCACAAATAACAGCAATGAGCCAATAACATAAGCAGAAATGCGGTATAGGGCAACATGGGGATGACTGAAAAAGCCAATAACCACATCAAACGCTGGCAAATATTAAGTATAGGGCAGCTGCTCTCCCTCGGCGTTCAATGTGGATCCGATCTTGTCGGTAGGTGGTCTGGCATATAGCCGATGATGGATTTCTTTATTTTCTTATCGTAGAAGAAATACACCCTGATCATATCGGCGTCGCGTCCCTTGCCCTGTACCACGTGCATATCCATGATGACATTCTTCTCATCTGGATTATAAGCACTGATATCAAAGGTGTAGGCATCTTCATAGATTGTGGTGGAGCCACCTGCCCCACTACTCACAGGTTCGGCAATATAGGCTGCGTTGTCAGGATCGTAATCCCTGGCTGCACCTGCATCGCGGACATTTCCTCCTTCGTTCCGGTACATTGTGTAGCCTGCGAGATAATGAATCATCATGCAGAGTGTCCTGATACTTATATTCCGGCTGCTCTTCTGAAGGGACTTCTCTGCGTCCGGGTGTACAATCAGGACTTCTGAATAATATTGTCTAATCCAGTCAATAACCTGCTTACGGTCCTTAGCATCAAAGGACGGCATATTGATAAGCGGCACGTACTTCCTGCGCTCATCCGCAATGGAATTCCTAAGGCGCAGAGCCAGCGTATCCTTCTCAACTGTCAAACGTTTCTTGTCATCCTTAAGGTCCTGAATGATACTCTCACACTCATCAAGCTCCATTCTGGCCCGCGCAAGGTCCGCCATGTCCTTCGCCTGCTGCTTGTCAAGTTTGCGGTTCTCCTCTGTGAGCCTGTCGATGTTGCGCTGAAGCCCATCATTATCGCGCTCCCGGTCCGCTACACTGACCTTCATGTGGTCAATCTCCGCCTTCAGAATCTTAATTTCCTCACTCTCGTGTATAGTATCAATGGCATCCTCCTTGCCACTCTTGTTCCACCATGGCGCCGTGAAGGAGTACCCACCAAAATCACATTTCTTGCGCAGCGGCTCCCTAAGACCAGCCGCCTTAATCACTTCCATAACTCCCTCGGCAGAGGTCTCATAGTAATTGTTTTCATACTCAGTCTGAAGCGCAGTCTTTCGGTAAAAAATAATCTGACCATCCTCTGACACCTCAAGAAGGTCCTCATCGTTCATACAGTTGTCGAAGAGCTTCCTCGCTGATTTTTCCAGGACAACCACATGACAGTAACCCAAAAGGCTCGCTGTCTTGTAGTTCACATCCGTGAGGTTTTCAGTGTAGTATGCCTCTGGTATAAAAATAACTGGCATCTGCCTTCTCGGATTTGCGATCAGCTGCTTATGTAATTTTTCGCAGTCTGAGGAGGACTTACCGTTCAGAATAATGGGTTCTTTGCCAAATCGATAATCTCCGCCAACACCCTCCTCGGCAACGAAAAGGTCTTCATCGTGAAAAATATCCCTGACAAATCCAGGCCTGAATCCTGCTGCGTCCGCATGATTCTCCTGTGGTTCCCTGCAGAATTCCCTGATTCCGAGCACAGCGGAGGTCTCAGTAATCGACACTAGAATCTCCGTAGTGAAGGTCCTCCCCTTGAGATCGAGTTCCTCCTTGCCATTATCAGGCTCCACAAGGCGCATCACCCAGCACTTCGTCGCCTCGACATACGCAGTCGACACGTCCGAGAACGAGAGCGTATTGATATCCTCAACCTTTGTAATGTCAAAATCCGCGTAGCCTTCCGGCTCAGGATAATCCTCTCCCAGAAAAAAAATCTCAGGCAAATTTGTGATATTCTCTTCACCCAGTCTGTGCTTAAACCAGCTCATGACATAGAGAATGACCTTACTGAAGCACGCCTCAGCGGTCAGCTCCCCAGATGGAAATATCTCAAACAGTGCCTGATATGTATTATACTGGCGAAAAAATAATAAACTGTTGGACTTGGGCACATAGGTGTTCTCCGCCGCACTTCTGTCATCACCTTCGGCCTGTATGGCTTCTGCCTGCTCCCTTTTCGCCTGTTCCTGCTGTTCTAATTCTTTTCTCTTCTTCGCCTCCTTCTTCATGAAGGTGCTCATCGACCTATTTTTCTCTCGCTTCCCCATAGCTAACCCTGCTCCCCAGTAATTGTTACCACTCCGATTGCGCCTTCGTAGGCTGGTCCGAACACATGTCCCTTGATCCCCTCGTTAATCATTCCATCCCAGGTGTGATGCAGGTGTCCTGACAGGATTCCACGAACCGGACTATCCTTATCAAGTACTTCGTTCAAAAAATAAGCCGTTGACTCATTTGGTACATAGTGCGCATTATTTGCGCTGTCCCAAGTGAGATTTCTTCCCCAGATACGGTTCGACAGTTCCAGCATTGACTTGTCAACCTTCGAATTAATCGGCACATGCGTAAGCAGGATAACCGGCTTTCCAAGGTCAAACGTCTCCACCATCTTGGCGAGTGTAGTATCCGTCATCTGCGCAGTACTGTTATCCCAACCCACAACAATGAACTCAGGGAATTCCATCTTAAAGATCCCATCCTTTGCCTCTGACCAGGCGTGATATTTCTTGACCTGCTCAGGCGTAGTCTTTTCATCGCACCACCACGGCTCCAGATCGTGGTCAGCACGGACATACATATGCGGAACCTCAAGCTCATCTATTCCAGCCTTCACAAGATCAATATTTTTCTTCGAAGCAAAATCAATCAGGTCGCCACCAAACAGTACAGCATGTGGGTTCGACTCATTGATTTCCTCAATCATCTTCATCCAGCGCTCGCCGGCATCAGGATTCTCGCCAAGATGCATAACAGAATGGCGGGCCTCAACCATCTCCCTGTCCTTCTCATTTACGCTGTCATCAACTTCAAGCAGATGATAATCAGACAGATACACGAAGGTATACTCCTCCTTCAGCCCCTCAACATATATCTCGGTCTCTTCGACTATATATCCTGCATCCTCAAGTGACTCTGCGACATCCTTATCCCTCAGAACCCACGCCAATATAAGGCCTATGCAAATCGCACACACCACACATCCAACAAGAAATATAGGTTTTTTCACAAACTGCCAGTTCATCTGTCGATTCCCTCTAATTTAGGCTCTGCTGTCGATTCCTCTAATGCCACATCATCTGTCGATTCCTCTGATTAAGACTCCGCATAGGAATTTCCTCAAGAAACTTTCTTTATAATTTTCCTCTAGAAACTTCCTTCAGAAACTTCCTTAAAAATCTTCCTCTATTATCGCATAAATCAAATCCTTTGTCGCATAAATTCCACTAAAAAGTATACGTAAATCATCTGCATTTTTTCGCAGCCTTCCACCCATCCTTTTCTGCGCTGCATTTTGCTTTCTCCGCAATGCTCCTGCCTTTTCCCGCGATGCTTCTAGCTTTTTCTGCGCTACTTCTAGCTTTTTCTGCACTACTTCTATCTTTTTCTGCGCTCCATGGTGGAATATTGTGGATTTTACTCAAAGTTACACCCACTCATTCAACTCAATTTTTGACACATGGTGTAATATCTCGATATTTAAGTCTTGTTACACCCAATTCAAACAAAACCACTTACCGGGAATGGTGGAATATTGTTATTAATAAGCCATATTCCACCACAAAGAATTAATTTCTGAAGCATCACCGCCAGGAGATGGTGTAAAACATAGGCTTTCTTCAACTTATTCCACCGTTGAGCATTTATGAAATGGTGGAATATCTTGATATTTCATCACTATTACACCCAATTTGCACTTACTCCTCACAAACCTATTAACAAGTGTGGTGTAATTGACTGATTTCAAGGCCATATTCCACCATTTTGGCCAACCATCGCAGCAACTCTCACAACAAACCCTTGCGCAACAAGCTCGCATATAGAAAACTCACAACAACCCCCGCGCTGAAACACTCACAACAGACTCTTCCTCGCACAATATACTCTTACAACAACCTCACAATCAAAAAAATGGGCCAGTCCCACAAGGGGCTGGCCCGATATATAATATACACCGCCAGGCTACGCATTAACTGCGAGACACCTGAAGCAGTGGAAAGACGGGCAGACCATTCGGTGGCCCGTCTATGGTTCTGATTATACCACAACTATCAATTTATTAACCCGTTATTCCATTAATCTCCATTATTTTCTTCATATAGGAAGTTCTCTGATTCTGGTCAATTAGAGAATACTGGAAGAAGAACATCTTCCCATGTATCTCCGATATCGTGGTTGCTCCGCATCCCCTGAATCTGTGCAGATCATCAAATGACTGCAGGCTATTGATCATGTCTCCAACAGTGATAAAGCCAGCTCTCTTCAGCGTGTTCGAAGCACGCATTGACAGGTCAACTGCATCAATAGGTGAGTTCATCAGCGCATCGTTCATGATGAACCAGACCTTGAACTTCTTTCCGCGGAACAGTCTTTGAATATCCTTAATTGTAAGGTCTCCAGGGAGATGCTCATTCATGTCAGCTATCAGATTTTCCGGCATCTGAAGGTTTTTCTTCGACTCTTTCATATTCAATTCCTCCATCGACATCCTTGTATGTGGATGTGATTACATCGAAGAAAAAATAATTGACGTCAGTAAATATCAGTCTTGCCCTTCGATAAAACTCATTCACATACTCTGTATTAGGAGCAATTCCATAGGCAATAATTTTGCAGTCACCAGAGGTGCCTACCAGCTTATGAATAAGTGGACTCTTTGCCAGCCTACTCAATACATATTCATAAGTTTCTGTCTTCGGGCTGATGGTGACGATGAACTCAATACCAAGTCCCGCTTTCGCTGGCGCAATCTTCGCCTGATATCCGCAGATTACTCCTGTCTCTTCCATTGCCTGGATACGGTTCTTCACCGCAACTCTCGTGAGTCCCACCTGCTCAGCAATCTCCGAGTAGCTGGCTCTGGCATTTTCCTTAAGAAGAGTCAGAATCTTATTATCGATATCATCAAGTCCCACAATATGCATAGCACTCCTCATTTCTCTGCAGTCTGTAAGCTGCTTCTTCGCAAATCAGCTGCTTCTTCTTAGCAATTCATCTGCTGCTTCTTCGCAATTCAGCTGCTTCTCTGTGCCGTCCTTGCTCCAATTTATGGTTACATCAGGTTGTCGACTACCTACATTCAACGATAACACACTTTTTCAGTTTGTAAACATGGTGCGATACCAGAGACTTTCATTTTGTAAGTTGGAATAGAATATCACTATGCAAATGCAATCATATGCTACGGCAACGTAATTATTCCATCTTCACTATCACCAATATTGCCATCCTTTTGAAGAAAGGAAGTTGCCTCTCTATTTATCATATTTTCTTTCCGCAAGCTAAATCAATCTGCAAAGCGGACATTCGCAAGCTTCTTTGCTACGAAGATCTAACGCATGCTGCTAGGAGCGTCCAAAATGGTGGAATATGGCCTTATAATCCATCCAATTACACCACACTTATTAATTTGTTTGTGAGGGAGAAGTGCAAGTTGGGTGTAAAAGTGATGATATATCAGGATATTACACCATTTCATTAAGGCAAGCGGGTGGAATAAAGTGAAACAATTCAATATTTTACACCATCTTCTGGCGGGGCTCCTTCAGAAACTAATGATTTGAGGTGGAATATTGCTGAAATATCGAAATATTCCACCATTCCTGAATAATAGTTTTGTATGAATTGGGTGTAATAAGGCTATAATATCGAAATATTCCACCCTATGCCCAAAAACGAGTTGAATGAGTGGGTGTAATTCCGAGTGATATCCACGATATTCCACCATAAGCAAGCCCTACCCCGTCTACGGCTCTACGCCATAGAGGCGAGGAAAGGCTTATCTGCGTTCAAAGCATAAAAATATATCCTTCATCATCATTTCAGAACAATAAAAAGTATCTCTGATCAACATTTTGGATGTTTTTCAACAGGCGTAGTACAAAACAAGGGCTGCCGCAGCTTAGCGGCAGCCCCTTTAATAACAATAGGCTGTTCAGATTAAGAATAAATTACAACAACCTATTCAGTTTTTGAAATCAT
>DCHL01000019.1:0-1157 GCA_002317595.1 Lachnospiraceae bacterium UBA1753
AGTGCAACGGAGCGCCCAGAAACCCACACCTTCCGTTGCACAAGGAGCCTCCTATTGCTCCGAAAGTGCAACGCAAAATAAAAGAAGCATCTGCACCCACAGATACTTCCTCAACACACTTCCTCATATAATTTTACTCATCCATCTCATCGACTGCCTCAAAATAATTCTCCATGAAGTCAGTCATTCTATCAGCTCTATCGCTTGCGGGATCATCGGCTTCGACATCCTCAGGCCACTCGTCTCCCTCATCAATCTCCTGGATACGAAGCCAGTCATCTGCCACCTCAAAGCGGCATATTCTTCCATCCTCACACTCCAGAGTTACCAGAACCATAAGCGGTTCTCCAGGCATTCTCTCCTCGCAGCCATAATCAGCCTCAGATATATTTTTTACCGTCCAAACCATATCAATACTCCCTGAGCACCAGCTCAGTCACGCCTAAGTTATCACCACCAACGACTCGCTTGACCTTGCTGTTCCTTCCGTAGGAAAACTCCTCACGGATAGCATCCTTAATGTTAGTTCCACGGTTGAATCCGTGAATTACCTTAATCCTGTAGACTGCACTCCCCGCTCCTGTGACTGCCTGCTTCACAGCTGAAACAGCCTCCTGTGCGGTGAGTCCGTGGACATCAATCTCGTTCCTGCTATTCAGTTTTGCCTTAGGGCCTGCCGATGGCATCTCGTAGTCCCGAACTTCGCTTCTTCCCATATCTACTTCTCTATCGCTCCGGTCCAGTCGATTATTCCGCCGAACTCTACAATATTGGTATATCCCATCTTTGCAAGCTTAAAGCTGGCCTCCTTGCTTCTCCTTCCGCTCCGGCAGTACACATAGATGAGCTGCCCCTTGTCAGTCAGCTGCTCGGGCTCAGTATCCACGATGTCCTCGTTTGCGATATTGATAGCCCCAGGAATATGTCCCTCAGCAAATTCATCAGCACGCCTCACGTCAAGGATAATGTAATCACCATCCTCAGCCAAAAGTTCCTTTGCCGTGTCCATGGGAATTGAGATGTAACCATCACTATCCTTGTTATTATCCTCGCCTAATTTCCCTGCTAAAAATATGGACGTGGGCCCATCGGTGCCTCCAATAATAGTGACCGCCGGACCATTGCCGGCAGAAATTGCACCGCCGGCAGAAATTGCA
>DCHL01000019.1:1232-4657 GCA_002317595.1 Lachnospiraceae bacterium UBA1753
ACAGCAAGTATAGCCACAATAACTACAATAATTCTTTTCTTCATACGATTCAAAATACCCTATATTATAACTTCATCAGAATGATTCTTTCTCATCCAAATTTTTCCACCCGAAACGCAGGATGGATACAATCATTGAAATCTCACTTACAACCTCATCAAGTATGCCTGCCCAGGAGCCCACCATAATGTCATAAATAATCCAGAGCGGCGAATTGAAAAACATTCCGGCAATTCTCACCTTTCTGGGACTGCGGGTGTAGCCACCTATTGTAGAGGCGATGTTTGCCGCAACCGGAAGTATTGATATCCAGCCAGACCATGTGACCACCAGTGCAAGTACCTGAAGAAAGCATAGCAAACCACCCACGTACCAGCTTTTCAATTTTTCACTCTCACTTCCAAGGCAGTACGACCTGACCAGGTTCAGAATATAGCTGATTCCACCAGTCGTCGCTCCCAACAGAAGCAGATGCGTCGTGTAAAACGCATAGGACAGAAACTGCACCCTGAACAGATTCTTATTTTCTTTGCACTGATACGAGGCGAAGTAGGCTATCGTTCCCAAAAATCCAACCGCCTGTATCAGGATATATCTGATATCCATAGAATTTACCAAACTCGGCCAATATCCCAACATTAGTACGCTTATCTACATTTGCAAAATCCATTCTAACACAAAACAAACAATGGTGTCGGAGACAAATCAACAATTGATATTTTTTCAATTTGTTTTAGCCACACTACATGAACATACGTATATGTATTTGTACACAGAATGAAATAATACAACTTACGAGAGGATGGAACGATGGAAATTTTATTAGCGCTTCAGGAGTTTAGAAATGCAACAGATGGAGTTTTTACAGCTTTCTTTCAAAAAGCAACCTTCATGGGAGAACTGACTACGGCTTTAGTCATTCTGGCTATTATATATTGGTGCATTGATAAGAAGTTAGGTACCTATCTCCTCATGGGATGGAGCTGGCTTCGTCAGGTAAATGGACTATTGAAGATTACAGTCTGCGAATACAGACCTTGGATTCAGAACCCCGCAATCGTACCTGAAGAATCTGCTCTAAAAACCGCAACCGGATATTCCTTCCCCAGTGGACATACCATGAATGCAGCGGCAGTATTCGGAGGCATTACAGTCAACAGGAAAATGGACAAGGGAATTAGAATAGTCTGTGCAGCAGTAGTGCTGCTCACAGGTTTCAGCCGTATGTACCTGGGCGTGCACTTTCCACAGGATGTGTTCGTTGGAATAGTTGTAGGACTGCCTGTAATGTATGCTTGTTCTGTAGTGATGGAAAAATATTCTGATAAAGAAAATGCTGATTTAGTAATCGCTGCGATTTCCATCTGTACAGCAATCCTTATTGCACTTTTTGCTGCATTCAAATCCTATCCAGTGGACTATGATGCTGAGGGAAAAATATTAGTTGAGGGTGCGAAGATGGCCAAGGACACCTTCACCGGCGTGGGCTGGAATGTGGCATTCTTTGTTGGCTGGGTAATCGAGAGACGATTCGTTAATTTTTCTGTAGAAGGAACAGTCTCACAGAAGGGATTCAGACTTATTCTTGGTCTCCTCGGCTTCTATTTAATTAGTCTTCTGATTATCCCGTTAATCACAATGGGAATGGGCGACTGGAGTGGTTGCCTGGTAAAGGGCTTTCTTCAGATGATCTATATTGTTTTGTTATATCCTTTATGTATTAAGAAGATGGAAAAAAAATAATAGAGTAAATGTAATGCAAAGGGGCTGTCGCTTATGATGAAAAAATCATTATAAGAGACAACCCCTAAAATAGATGTATATTGGTTAAAAATTTATCTCAGTATACCTCCATGAGTTTCTCATTTACTCTGTTCAGGACCTTCAGGTAGTACCTTGCATCGGCATCGGACATATCCTTAGAATCATACTCACCTACTTTTTCCTCAAACTCAGCATACTTTGACATTATTCTCGTATAATCCTTTAGCATTGAAACCGCATTCCCTGGGTCCTCAAGATAATTCTTCATGAAATCAACATACTCATCCATGAATTCCTCATAAGAGTCCAGGAACGCCTTGAGCTCAGGATCCACGCCGTCACTGTCCGCACTCTCAGACTTCTCCTCATCATTCGCAGGGGCCGTCTCAACTTCAGCCTGCTCAGCTGCTTTTTCATCTTTCTCAGTTGCCTCTTCCTTCAAAGCAGTAGCTTCTTCCTTATCTTCTACAGACTCAGCCCTCTTATCCTCTACAGCAGCGGGTGCCTCTGTGGTCTCCTTCTTCTCAGTATTAGGAACTTCCTCAACGCTTTCTTCTACAGCCTCCTTATTCTTCTCATGTCCAGGGATGGTAAAATATCCCTCTCTCTTCCCCTGCGACAATCCACAGAGCAGACAGATGACTGCCAGAATCAGTGCAAGGACTGTAAAAAATTTGAGCTTATACTTTCTGATAAAGCAGAATATTGCGCCAGCAATAATTGCAATTGACAGGAGAATTGTAAGTACCGGCGGATCTGACCTGAAATCCACGAGCGCAAGGATGAACAGAATGATTCCCCAGAACTTACCAATCTTGTCGATAATTGCAAGTGCCTTATTTCCCTTGTCCATACCATTTATGCTCTCGTTTACAGGAATCGAACCATTCACGATAGGTGCCTTCTGCACAGGTGCCTCAAAAGGAACTGCCGCCTCAGAAGATTCTTCCCTTCCCGAAGAAGGTGCCTCCGTCACGTCAACTGGTGCACCACATCCGGTACAGAACCTTGCGTCATCTGCTATTTTTTCTCCACAATTCCTACAAAATGCCATTACTCTACCTCCTATTTTCTACTCCGATACATAATTATGATATTTGCGTTTTTCGGATATACATCCCCGACTCTCAACTGACTCTCTCCGTCAATAATCACTGAGATTACTCTCCCCTCCATTAATGATGAAATAACAGAATTGTCATTAATTGGAGTCAGTGTGATATTGGTAAATCCAGAAGCCCTGTACAAGGTCTCTATTTCTTTGAAATTTCTATTTTGACAAAATGCAAGAGACTGTGAGAGCGTGATGTCATTTGGTCCTGCGTATCCTTTACGCTTATTCTTTCTCTGCAAAGAAAAAGCAAAATAGAACATCCCGCCAATAATAACAATATAGAACCCAATCCCAGATATCATACCCAGACCTTCATTTCCGGTCAGGGCCGCTATCACCCCGATCACCGCCGAAAAGACCATGATAAACAGACCCACGATTAACATCAGTTTCGGTGAGATTCCGTCCTGCTTCTCCATGTCAAGCAGCTTCATCCGCACCATACGGTCCGTCTCCGCTTCCTTGATCTTCGCCTCATCGATATTTCTGTAAATATGCTCATTCTCGTTGGTGAGAAGGACCTTCGTACCACAGTAGCCACAGAAGA
>DCHL01000045.1 GCA_002317595.1 Lachnospiraceae bacterium UBA1753
GAATTCATCCGGCTGCAGAAATCACGGCACAGCTGGGCGTGGACCTCCTCGATTTCAGGAATGGTCCTTGCTTTATCCATCTTCTGAATGTAGAAGTCACTGAGTGTATAGGCCTTCTCCTGTTCCATGCCGGCGTGTACGCAGTATCTGGTAATCATCGCTGTGGTAATTACAAAATGGTAACGGAGGTTCTGGACAGGATTGTCAGACAGCTTGCCAGCACCATCGGAATTGGCAAAGACCCGGCTTTTTATATTTTCCTCTATGATCTCTGAATTGCCGGCAGCAATGGCATCATAAAATCCGAGCTCTGACTCCATTTTCCGATGAGCCTCGAGCATCTCATGGCTGACAAATTCACTTCGAAACCACTCTCTCTTTGAATCCATAAACTGCCTCCTGAATGATTGCAATCATTTCCCAAAATGATACGAAATGACACGAATTGATACGAAAACGATTAATATATAGCACTAATTTATCATTATTATGACATGGATATGATATTTAAGCAATTATTTTTATATTTTTATAATGATAGCTTGACTATACTGACATCATCCAAAAAACAGATGCGAGAGCATCATAATCAAAAGGGAGGAAAAAAATGAAAAGAAGAATTCTTAGTGCATTATTGACAGTGTCAATGGTTGCATCAATGCTCGTTGGATGTGGCAGCGCAGCAGCACCTGCAGCAGACGCAGCAGCACCTGCAACAGAAGAGGCTAAGGCTGATGACGCAGCACCTGCAGCAGACGCAGCAGCTTCTGACGAAGGAAAGGTTATCAACATCTACTGCTGGAACGATGAGTTCAGAACAAGAGTAGAAGCTATCTACGACAAGGTTGTTGAGACAAACGAAGACGGTACAGTTACAACTCTTACAGATGGAACAGAGATCCACTGGGTTGTAAATCCTAACCAGGATGGTGTTTACCAGCAGAAGCTTGACGAGGCTCTTATGAACCAGGCAACAGCTGCAGCTGATGACAAGGTTGATATCTTCCTTTCAGAGGCAGATTACGTTTACAAGTATACAGATGCTGAGGCAGATGTAGCTATTCCCCTTACAGATCTTGGTATCGACCCTGATACAGATCTTGCAAACCAGTACTCATTCACAAAGGTTACAGCTTCTGACCAGAACGGTGTTCAGAGAGGTTCTACATGGCAGTGCTGCCCTGGCGTTCTCGTTTACAGAAGAGACATCGCTAAGGAAGTATTCGGAACAGACGACCCTACAGAGGTTGGCGAGAAGCTTAAGGACTGGGCTACAATGAAGAATACAGCTGAGGAGCTTAAGGCTGCTGGCTACTACGTATTAGCTTCATACGCTGACACATTCCGTCTCTATGGAAACAGCATTGCTAATCCTTGGGTATCACCCGGTGAGACTTCAATCAAGGTTGATCCTCAGATCATGGATTGGATTTCATCTTCTAAGGAGTGGCTCGACGCTGGTTACTTTGATCCCGCAGTAAAGGGACAGTGGAACGACGACTGGAACAAGGACATGGGTTCTGCTTCTAAGGTATTTGCATTCCTCTTCCCTGCATGGGGTATCGACTTCGTAGTTAAGCCCAACTGGGATGGCGCAGAAGGATCATGGGGAGTAACAAATCCTCCTTCAAGCTACAACTGGGGTGGTTCTTACGTTCACGCTTGTGCAGGTTCTGATAACCTTGGCTACGCTAAGGACATCATCCTTGCTATGACAGCTAACGAGGATAACCTCATCAAGATTTCAAAGGATTACTCAGACTTCACAAACAACCAGGCAGCAATGCAGAAGGCTGCATCAGATGACTCATTCTCATCTGACTTCCTTGGCGGACAGAACCCCTTCACATACTTCTCACCCGTTGCTGAGGGTATCCAGATGGCTCCCCTTTCAGCTTACGATCAGGGTTGTGTAGAGCTCATCCAGTCAAGCTTCTCTGATTACTTCCAGGGTCAGGTTGACTTCGAGAAGGCTAAGGAGAACTTCGAGACAGGTATCAAGGAGCGTTATCCTGATATCACAGAGGTTGTATGGCCCTAATTTTGAGCCATAGCCACTGACCTGAAATGCTTCAGGCAGGCAGCAACAGATGTTTTTCTCCCGGAGGACATACTCTCCGGGAGATACTTTATCGAAAAAAGAGAGAGTTTTTTGATATGAGGTATTTCAGATGAATAAGAAAAAAAGCATAAGCTATGCAAAATGGGGATACATATTTATCCTACCGTTCTTTATTTCGTTTTTTATTTTTTCACTAATTCCACTGGCAGATACAATCCGCCTCAGTTTTTATGAATACTACAGAGCAACGCTCAAGATTGTCGGACCCAATTATGTTGGATTCCAGAACTACAAGGAGCTGCTCTCATCCGATATGCTGGTGTATGCGAAGAACACAGCAATCCTCTGGATTATTGGTTTCATACCCCAGATTGTAATCGCACTTCTGCTCGCTTCCTGGTTTGCTGACATCAGGATGAAAATTAGAGGAGCACAGGTATTTAAGGTTATTATTTATCTTCCGAATATTATAATGGCATCCGCATTCGCAATGCTGTTTTTCACATTGTTCTCAACAAACGGCCCGGTTAACTCAATCCTGCTTCAGATGGGAGTTGTTACGAAGGCAATCGACTTCATGGGAACACCGTTCGGCGTAAGATCACTTGTTGCAACCATGAACTTCCTCATGTGGTTTGGTAACAGTACAATCATGCTCATGGCAGCAATCATGGGAATCAGCCCTGATGTTGTCGAGGCAGCAGAGATTGATGGCTGTAACGGATATAAGAGATTTTTCTACATCACGCTTCCGATGATCAGACCGATTCTTACATACTCACTTATTGTATCAATGATCGGTGGTCTTCAGATGTTCGATGTACCCCAGATCCTCACTAACGGCCAGGGTAACCCTGACAGAACAACAATGACTCTCATCATGTTCCTCAATAAGCATCTGAGAGCTAATAACTATGGTATGGCCGGTGCGCTGTCTGTATACCTCTTCATCGTAAGTGGTATCCTCTGCTTCATCGTTTACAAGATTACAATGGACGATGACAAGACAGGAACAAAGGCTGAGGAGAAGGCTAAAAAGAAGAGAGAAAAAGAAAGACTTAAGCAGATGAAGAAGGAGGGAAAATAAGATGAAAACGAAAAAAATTAATTTCTCACTTATTTTTGCACACGTACTTCTTGTAATCCTGTCATTCATGTGTCTGTTCTTCTTTTACATTCTCTTTGTAAATGCGACAAGATCACATGCTGACCTGCAGAAGGGCTTCGCAGCACTTCCTGGAAAGTACATGATTGAGAACTTCATCAAGGTGGCAAACGACGGAACAATCCCTATGATCAAGGGTGTAAGAAACAGTCTTATCATCTCAAGTGCGTGTGCACTCCTGTGTACATATTTTTCAGCACTGACAGCATACGGCCTGTATGCATATGAGTTTAAGCTCAAGAAGATTGCTTTCACCTTCATCATGGCAATCCTCGTAATGCCTACTCAGGTAACCGCAATGGGCTTCCTGAGACTTATTACAAAACTTGGACTGTACAATACATTCTGGCCCCTTATCATTCCTTCAATTGCATCGCCCGCTGTATTCTATTTCATGTACAGCTACATGCAGTCATCCCTGCCCCTCTCACTTGTAGAGGCAGCAAGAATTGATGGTGCGGGAGAGTTCAGAACCTTCAACACAATTGTTATGCCGATTATGAAGCCTGCCGTAGCAGTTCAGGCAATCTTCACCTTCGTTGGATCATGGAACAACTACTTCGTTCCCGCCCTGGTACTCCAGGACAAGGGCAAGATGACGGTTCCCGTTCTCATCGCTACACTTCGTGGCGCTGACTTCAAGTCCTTCGACAGTGGAAAGATTTATATGACAATCCTTGTAGCAATTGTTCCTATCGTTATTGTATATGTCCTCTTATCCAAGTATATTATTGCTGGAATAACATTAGGAGGAGTTAAAGAATAATTTATGGGAAAAAATAATTTTGTTTGGGGAGTGGCAACGAGTGCATTCCAGATAGAGGGAAAGGATCCTGAATTTGGAAATGGCCGAAGTGTCTGGGATACCTTCTGCGAAAAGAAGGGTGCAATCAAGGATGGAAGCAATGGCGATGTAGCATGTGACCATATCCACAGATACAAGGAAGACTTTGCGCTGATGCGCGAGCTTGGAATCAAGCACTATAGATTCTCGTTAAACTGGGCAAGAATCATGCCTGAGGGAACGGGATATGTTGATCAGAAAATGATTGATGTGTACCGTGACATGGTTCTTGAAATGAAGAAGAACGGAATCACTCCTTATATTACATTGTTTCACTGGGAGTACCCGCAGGCACTGCAGGACAAGGGCGGCTGGCTGAACGATGACAGTTCAGACTGGTTTGCTGAGTATGCAGGAGTTGTCGCTGACAATTTCACAGACATCTGCGAGTATTTCATAACACTCAACGAGCCCCAGTGCTTCGTTGGTGTTGCCCACTATACAGGTGAGCATGCTCCGGGCCTTAAGCTCGGTATGGCAGATGGCCTGCACATCTGTCACAATGCGCTCAAGGCGCATGGCAAGGCAGTTATGGCACTCAGGGAGAGGGCAAAGCAGCCAATCAAGATCGGCTATGCACCGACCTGCGGTGTGGCAGTTCCTTACACAGATAGTCCTGAAGATATCGAGGCAGCGCGCGAGTCATATTTTGGCAACGACTGGCTGATAGATACCAACTGGGCATGGACCGTGTCATGGTTTTCAGACCCTGTGTTCCTCGGGCATTATCCTGAGGAGGCACTCAAAAAGTATGCCAAGTATCTGCCTGTGATTACAGAAGAAGACATGAAGATAATCCATCAGCCGTTGGACTTCATGGGACAGAATATCTACACAGGTCACTACATCAAGCGTGGCGAGGATGGTAAGCCCGAATATGTTCCCCACAAGGAGGACTGCCCTGTAACAGGAATGGGCTGGCCCGTAGTCCCCGAGAGTATGTACTGGGG
>DCHL01000060.1 GCA_002317595.1 Lachnospiraceae bacterium UBA1753
AAGGTGCTTAAGCTTTTTGCTGCGGGCGCGGAGGTTATGGAACGTTCCTCGCAGGATTCGGGATGTAGGCTTCCGAGGTTTGCGAAGCTTCCTGACTTTGGTTCCGACTATGTGCGCACACTTATTGAGGCACTCAGACCCAAGAGCGTTGAGGATCTCGCCAAGATCATTGCCCTTGCTCATGGAACAGGCGTCTATAACGAGTTGATTTCCTCGCTGGTAGATGTCGGTAGATTGGGAATCAAGGATATTATCGCAACCCGCGATGATGTCATGGACTACTGTATCTCCCTGGGAATTGGTCGTAAAACTGCCTTTAGGATTTCGGAGGATGTAAGAAAAGGAAAGATTGCCAAGGGCTGGTGCCACAAGTGGCGTGAGTGGAAGCGTCTGCTCATTTCATTAGATGCCCCTGAATGGTTCATCTATTCCTGCGAGCATATCACGTACCTGTTTCCGCGTGCACAGGCACTTTCATATGTGATTGTCAATATGCGCCTGGGCTGGTTCATGGTGAATTATCCCAAGGAGTTTGAGACTGTGATGAGTGAGTATGGGGCTTCGTAGGTTACTGTTCGGATGCTATTTGTGGGTTCTGAGGCTTCGTAGGTTGCTGCTCGTATGCTATTTGTGTGCTATGGGGCTTCGTAGGTTGCTGCTCACGCGCTATTTGTGGGTTCTGAGGCTTCGTAGGTTGCTGCTCGGATGCTATTTGTGGGCTATGGGGATTGTAGGTTGCTGCTCACGCACTATCGCGTGCTTTGGTGGCTTGTATGGTGGAAAATCGGGTTATATTCCTAAAATTACACCGTGGTTTGCTCCGAATAATATGCCTGATTTGTGAAAACGGTGGAAAATGACACGATTTGTGTCGTTTTCCACCATTTTGATTTTGTGAGTGGGTGGAATAAGTTGCTGATTCCAGCTGTGTTCCACCCATGTCAGGAAGAAACTAATCAGAAACTAAAATGGAGTGGTGGAATAAGACACGAAAATCCTATTATTCCACCACTTCCACAAAGAGTTTCTTAAGCATATGGGTGGAATAATTCCCATATCTCTCGATATTACACCGCACTTCAAAAATGAGACCTGAAGTGACGGTGTAATCTTGTGAAATAATCAAGATATTACACCCATACAGGCATCTGGAATGATGAATTTACAATGATGAATTTGTAATGATGAAATCACAATGATGAAATTACAATGATGGATTTATACTGCTGGTTTATTTTTTGCCCGTCACAGAACACGTATAATATTTCTAAAGAAATGTGTAAGGAGGCCGTATCATGGTTCGTGGTATGAGAATAGATCCTAACAGTAAGTTTAATAGAGTGGAACTGCACTGCCACAGCAAGGCTGGCGAAATTGGGACAATGAAGCCTGGCGAGATAGCTGAATATCTGAGCGGGGAGGATGCTACGGCCTTTGCGATTACGGATGATTCGAGTATCTGGGGGTTCCCTATGCTTGAGTGCCTAATGGAATTTGGAATATTAACTGCGGCGCCGATTTTTGGCCTTGAGGTGAGAGTAAAGCGTGATGGTAATGAGAAGAACTGCGAAGAATTTGATATTGTTTCAATTCTCATCCGCAACTACTCGGGGATGGTAAATGTGTGTCATCTTCTGGAGGCACCCGGCGGGAAGGACGGTAAGCCTGTGCTGGATGCCGAGGAACTGTTCGGGAAGCACGGCGGACTGCTGTTTGGAACAGGAGGTTCCAAGGGGCGCGTGTACAGGATGGCTCTTGAAGGCGCATCAGACGAAGAACTGACAGCTGAGCTTGGGCATTACGACTATGCTGAGGTTCTGCCCTTTGAGGAGTATCGCGAGATAAATAAGAGGATTATCCGGCTGAGTGATGAAATCGGTGTCACGGTTGTTGCTGTCTGCGAGGCTGCCTTCTGTGATGAGGCGGGCAGGAATGCAAGGCGCGTGCGAAGTTATCATGACTATGGAACGGACGTGGTTGCCGACAATCACTTCTGGACCGATGAGGAGATGCTCTCAGCCTTTAATTACCTCCCAGAGAAGAAGGCCCGTAAGATTGTCATCGATAACACTCACAGACTGAAGAACCTGTGCGGAAGTTTTCAGGTCACTATCGCGAAAAAAAGCTACCCACAGACAGCATACGCGTCGTCACGACTTCGTGACATGTGTATGTTCTATATGAGGAAAAAATATCCTGACAGGCCCTCGGAGGTCTTATCTGTTCTTGAATGGGAACTTGATGCCCTCGCGAGAACCCATATGGAGACATATATGATTCAGGTAAAGGAGATTCTTGACGGTCTGGGACTTGGTTCTGCGGAAACTTCAATCCGCGGAACTGCTGCGGGTTCCATTGTTGCATACCTCCTTGGAATAAGCAATGTTGATCCTATTAGATTTAACCTTGCGCCTGAGATGGTTTTCTCGCTGGAGCAGGACAGGGAGATAGATATTGACCTAAATGTTCCAACTGGTCTCCAGGAGGAAGCCTTTGTCTGTGCCGGAAGGGTAGAGAGCGTCAGCAATGCAGTGCGGGCAAGTATGGCGAAGCTGATTTCTGAAGAAGAGGCCGGTGAGATGCTCGAACAGTATATGGCTGATTGCGATATTTTTTTCACCGATGCAATGCAGTATGACATCATAGAATGTCTCAAGGACAGCTATATCTGTATGGAAAAGCACCCGGGGGGAGTCTACCTGATCCCTACTTACTTTGGGACGGAGTCAAAAGCACCTACTATTCTGACTAAGGGTCTGGATCTTAAACACTATGATTATGGAGATGTTCGTGCATTCCTGAAGCAGGATATTTTTGGACAGGACGGCACGGAGATGCTGATTAAGCTGTCGTTGCTGACTGATGTGGCGCTGGAAAAAGTACCTATTGATGATGAGAAGGTGCTTAAGCTTTTTGCTGCGG
>DCHL01000157.1:0-517 GCA_002317595.1 Lachnospiraceae bacterium UBA1753
CGCTCAGACACCTCAGTCATAACCGAGGTGTGCTTCACTCTTGTAAGCTCACGGCAGATTAACTCCGCCATGGATTCCTTGGCAATGAGACAGCAGGAGTTGTCCCTCACCAGGATGTCTCCAAGTTCAGAACGCTCTATTCCAAGGTTCATAAGGGCACCAAGAAAATCCCGGTGGCTAAGCTCATCCGCGAACTTATCCATAAGCGGCTTAATTGTAATACAGCAAAGGGGAAATGGCTGTTCGTAACCCATATCCTCAGGGTCACCAAACCTTGCCATGACGCGCTCAGCGCCTTCGTATCCTCCGAAGGCAGTAACGCAGCGCACATCGATATGGTCAGGATTGTCCCCAGGCAGACGGAGCAGATCCTGAAGATCAGAATACTCCGCCAGCCCGAGAAATCCAGTAAATGTGAATTGATTATTTCTATAACTTCTTGCGGCAAGGTCCACAAATCTCTTCTTGTCAAAGTTTTCCACTTTAGTTACACCTCTTTCGCAGACCTTATCCACAT
>DCHL01000157.1:596-27391 GCA_002317595.1 Lachnospiraceae bacterium UBA1753
TGTATAAGGCTTATCGGCCTTAACCTCCGCCTTAACCTCATTGCCCACTCTGGTAATTTTTGCCACAAGGGCAATCTCATTGTCCATTCCATAGACAACCGTCTCAGCACTTCCTCCATCGGCAAGTGCATAGACTCTGAGTTCCACGCCATCAGCGTAGTCATAGTCAGGTCTGTCATCACATGCACCAACAGCCACGATTGATCCCGCCTTGACCATGAGAGGAATATCGCAGTAACCGCAGTCTTCCTTAACCCACTTGCCGCCTTCATAGGCCTCACCAGTGAAGAAGTCTGTCCATACGCCTTCAGGCAGGTAGTACTCAGCAACTGATTCATCGTTAAAAATTGGAGCAACTAGAAGGTTATCTCCGAACATATACTGCTTGTCAAGGTATGCGCAGTTCCTGTCATCCGTGTACTCGAGAATCATCGATCTCATTGTAGGAATACCGCTCTTACTTGTCTCAACTGCAGTCTTATAGATATAGGGCATAAGTGTTGCCTTAAGTCTTGTAAAGAAGCGTACCACATCAACAGCCTCCTCATCATACAGCCAGGGAACTCTGTAGGAAGAGCTTCCATGAAGCCTTGAATGAGAAGAGAGAAGTCCGAATGCAACCCATCTCTTATATACATCAGCAGTAGAGGTCTGCTCAAATCCTCCGATATCATGAGCCCAGAATCCGAAGCCTGACATAAGCAGTGAAAGTCCGCCGCGAAGGCTCTCTTCCATTGACTCATAGTCTGACCAGCAGTCTCCACCCCAGTGAACAGGGAACTTCTGTCCGCCTGCCGTTGCAGATCTTGCGAAAAGGACTGCCTGTCCCTTGCCACGCTTCTTCTCGATTACCTCGTATACACACTTGTTGTAGAGATATGTGTAGTAGTTTCTCATCCTGCGAGGATCAGAGCCGTCGAAGTATACAACTCCCTCCTTGGGGATTCTCTCACCAAAATCAGTCTTGAAGCAGTCGACACCCATATCCATGAGCTGCTCAAGATATCCCTGGTACCATGCGCAGGCATCAGGATTCGTGAAATCCACAAGAGCCATTCCAGGCTGCCACATATCCCACTGCCATACATCGCCGTTTGTCCTCTTTACAAGGTATCCGCTCTTCATACCCTCTTCAAAGAGTCGGCTCTCCTCAGCAATATAGGAGTTAATCCATACGCAGATATTAAGACCCTTGTCCTTGATTCTCTTAAGAAGTCCTGCCGGATCCGGGAATACATCCTTATCCCAGACAAAATCAGTCCAGTGGAACTCCTTCATCCAGAAGCAGTCAAAGTGGAAGGTCCTGAGCGGAATCCCACGGTCAAGCATTCCATCGATGAAGCTCATTACAGTCTTCTCATCGTAGTTTGTCGTGAAGGATGTAGACAGCCACAGACCAAAGGTCCAGGGTGCAGGCATTGCAGGCTTGCCAGTAAGATCTGTATATCCTACGAGCACATCCTTCATGGAATCTCCGCCGATTACATAGTAATCAAGGTATCCGCCCTCAACGGAGAACTCACACTTCGTTACATTCTCAGAAGCCAGCTCGAACTCAACAGGGTCAGGATGCGCAACGAAAACTCCGTATCCCTTGTCGCTGATGTAGAAGGGAATATTTTTATAACCCTGATCAGTCGATGTACCGCCGTCCTTATTCTCAGTGATCACAGTCTGACCATTCTTAACGAATGCAGTGAATCTCTCACCAGTTCCGTAAATATGCTCATTAACAGTAATCGAGAGCTGCTGACGCATGAATGTGTTTTCAAGGTCTCCTGTCAGTTCATATGCCATGCCAGGATAATCCTTCTTGATACACGCGAGGTCACGGCCCTTCGAGCCTGTGAGAATCTTGCCGTTTCTCTTGTACTCAATAGTGAAATTGCTCTTTGTTATCTCAACACTGAGCGCCCCGCTCTTGACGATAACCTTCTCATCAGTTTCAGATACGTCGATGGGAAGTGCCTCAGTCAGACACAGGTCAAACTCCGGGAGCTTCTTTGCAGCGCCCCTGTGATGTATTGTCTCAAGCCTTATGATGTCTTCTCTGGGCGAAGTGATGCGGACTGTCAGGTTTACGCCACCTAACGTGTCGCCACGTCCATTAATATGAGTTGTGGGCGCGCATATCTCTACTGCCTTCTCACTCTTTTTTACAAAATAAACCTCTGATGCAGGGAAACAGGTATATCCCTTCTGGAATATCCAGCAGCCATTCTCAAACTTCATTTCAGTAATTCCTCCGTAGTTATTTTTCTCTATTTTACCGAAAAGACGAGCGACCAACAAGATGGCCGCCCGTCTTTTTTATTTTTCAAACTTTATAGGGCTAAAAATTATTCTGCAGCTCCGTCAATTGCCTGCCACTGCTTTTCAATCTCAGCACAAGCCTCATCCTTTGAAAGAGTACCTGCTACGTATGACTGCATTGTCTCACCAAATACCTGATGGAATGAATCTGTGTCATAGCTGATTGCGAGATCTGCTGTTCCTTCAGCTGCTGCATGCTCAGAACCCTGCTTGATAACCTCAAATGTTGATACAGCGTCAGACTTGATAGGAAGAACAACGCCTGCTACATCATTGAACCATGTCTCAGCATAGTCAGATGTGTACCACCAGTTAACGAAGTCAAGAACTGCCTGAAGGTGCTCAGAATCCTTGTTTACACGGAGTGCCTGGTCAGAACCAGATACAACCTTTGTAAGTGCTGCATTGTCATTTACAGGATATCCTGCGAATCCGATCTGAACATCGGGATCGATTGCAAGGCAGTCGCCCTCAACCCATGCACCCTGGCCGATCATCATAGCTGCCTCGCCTGTTGCAACTGCTGCTTCCTCTGTAGAAAGTGTGCACTCAAGGGGCTTGTCATCGCCGTACTTAACAGCGAGGTCTACGAAATTGAAGAAATCATTGTACATCTCAGGGTAGTCAGAGATCTTAGCCTCTCCGTTCTTCATCTTCTCAACGAGCTCACCTGTTGAGATGCCAGCTGTCTCAGCTGCTGCAGATACGAAGTGCTGTCCGAGGTGCTTCCATACCCACCACTCGCCGAAGCCTGTTGTGAAGGGCTTAACGCCTGTAGCTGAAATAGCCTCACAAGCTGACTCAAGTTCAGAGAAGGTTGTAGGATATGCAACGCCTGCTGCATCAAATACTGCCTTGTTGTATACACAGCCAAACCAGTTACCCTTGATTGCAAGACCGTATACGCCGCCGCCCTGCTTTGTAGAAGCCATAGCTGCTGCAACAGAATCTGTCATAGCTGTAGCGATAGGCTCGCCTGCAAGGTCATAAGAGTAATCAAGGTATGTGTCAATCTCCATTCCTGATGTAGAAGAGAAGATATCCGGAACCTCACCTGAATTAAGCTTAGCCTTAAGCAGTGTAGGGTAATCGTTCTGTGTTGTCTCGTAATTGATTGTTACGTTGGGTGCTACTGCCTTGTACTCTTCGATAAGTGTGTTGATTGCATCAGCATACTCAGGTGAAGAGATGAACATGTAGATCTCTACAGGCTCGTCAGATGCCTCGGCTGCAGGAGCTGCCTCCTCTGCAGGAGCTGCTTCCTCTGCAGGAGCTGCCTCTTCCTTAGCCTCTGCTGCGGGTGCCTCTGCTGCAGGTGCTGCTGCAGATGAGCCACAACCAACAAGAAGGCTTGCAACCATTGCCACACAAAGAAGTGCGCTTAACATTTTCTTTTTCATTTCTTTTCCTCCCTTAAGAAATATAATTTATCCCTTTACCGCACCTGCGACTACACCCTCAACGATGTACTTCTGCAGGAAGATAAACACTATAATTGACGGAACAACCGCCAGCACCATACCAGTCATCGCGTAGTGCCACTTTGTGTTCATCGAACCGACGAACGTATAGGCCGCAAGCACCAGCGTCTTAGTCTCCTTATTCGAGTTGACCATCAGCAGGGGAAGCAGGAAGTCATTCCAGATCCACATTACATCGAGCACGATTACCGTGAAGGTCACTGATTTGAGAAGAGGGAAAATAACCGAGATGTAAGTCCTGAAGGTCGAAGCACCGTCAATCTTTGCACTCTCGTCAATCTCCTTCGGTATGGTCTTCATGAAGTTGTAAAAAATAAATGTTGCCATCGGTACGCCGAAGCCCCAGTACTGAATTCCAAGACCAATCTTGCTGCCTGACAGATGGACGATTGTCATTGCCTTGAGCAGTGTGATCATGATTGTCTGGAACGGAATCAGCATAGGTGTGATGATCAGTGTGTACATGATCTTCGTGTACTTATTCCTGCGGCGGTCAAGAATATAAGCTGCTGCAGATGAGAAGAACACGATTCCTACAATACCGAGCACGGTTATTATCACGTTGTTCCTGAAAAGTCTCAGGTAGTCCATCTTCTTGATGACGTCCTTGTAGTTCTGGATCACCAGCTCCTTAGGCATCGAGATAGGACTCTTAATAACGTCACCCAGCGACTTGAATGAGTTCGCGAACATCAATAGCACCGGGTAGAAATAGAATATTGCGATTACGAATATTACAATAAATACAAGCCAGTTCTTGAAGGCTTTCTTCTGCTTCATATTCATTACAGATCCACCTCCCTGCTTGAGAAAATCTTAAGCACCACCTGTGTGATTACAAGTACGAACAGGAAGTACACAATTGACTCTGCCGAGCCCAGACCGTAATTGTTTGAGGTGAAGGCTTCATTGTAAATCTGCAGTGTTACAGAGTACGTCGAGTTTCCAGGACCTCCCTTTGTGAGAGCCAGGATTATGTCGAATACCTTGAGGGCATTTGTCAGCGACATGAAGATACATGTCGTGATTGAAGGTCCGAGGAGCGGAAGTGTCACTCTGAAGAACTTCTGCCATCCGTTGGCTCCATCAACCGTAGCCGCCTCAAGCACATCAGAGGGAACTGCCTGGAGTCCTGCGATGTAGAGGACGATGTAGAAGCCAAGCTGCTGCCAGATTCCTACGAACACTACTGAATAGAAAGCCAGCTTCGGATCTCCCAGCCACGAGAGGTTCAGCCATCCCCACTGCGTAGCCTTGTAAATCTGCTCAAAGCCTGAGGAGAAAATGAACTTCCAGATGAATCCCACAATCGTCATGCTCATGATATAGGGAATGAAGAACACTCCTCTGAAAAAATTGGCCAGCTTAATTTTTCTCGTGAGGGCAACTGCCAGTGCAAGTGCAATCACATTTGAGAAAACCACAAATACAAGTGTATATTTTCCCGTGAAAAGCAGGGAATTTATGAAATCCTTGCTCTCAATAAGTATTGTCTTGAAGTTCTCAAGTCCAATGAACTTAGGTTCCTTGGCAATTCCGTTCCACTTTGTCAGTGAATAGTAGCCACTCATGATAAACGGTATGTAAATCATGAGAGCAGCTAACAGAAATGCCGGAAGCGTGAAGGCCAGATTCTCGGCCATCTCCTTCATTTTTCTCTTTGATGAAAGCATTCTGCTCTTCTCCTCCCAGGGCACCTGCTGATATATCACTACTGCGCGTTTTTCTGATGCGCCCCTAAAATCTTTTCTTCGGTATGACTGAATTATATTATGGTAATTTTTTTCATTGAATGGAAAAATATGACTTGGGTGTGGTAAAAAATTGAACAATTTATTAAAATACTCCTATGAAAAAATTTAGACAGACAATAAGTAAATACCCACTGTGGATGCAGTCAGCAGTTGTCTTCACCGCTGTCAGTACTCTTATTATTTCCATCCTTATATTCAATAATTACAGATACAACAGGAACACTGTGCTCAATACCCAGATTGCCCATACCAGCACAGTCCTGAATCTTGAGATGGACACCATCAACCAATATGTGAAGGACCTGACATCTTTTGCCATTCAGCCCTGTTTCGATTCCACCTTCACCCGAATAATCGAGACAAAAAAAGAACTCACCGACATCGAAATCGACTATGTGAAAAATCAGATGAAATATAACTTCTTCACCAGAAGTGATTTGAATTCCTATGACATATTTTTTCTGAACAAAGACCTTCGTATAGGCAGGACTAGAAATTCACAGCATTTTAACGCAGAAGAAGACCCCTTCATCTCTGTATCTGACAGCATGGCTTTCGAAGAATGCTCGAGCAGCAGATTCTATCTGTCAATAATGCCCTCTGATGACAGGACTGAATTTCTCACCTTCTACCACTCCATCATACAGATTGACAACAAGGCTTCGATGGCGATAGTAAAGACCAATGTCGATAACCAGTTTCTTAAATCACTTGTCAGAAACTACAATTTCAGGGATGGGGAATTCATTGTCCTTCTAAATAAGAACAATGAATTAATTTATTCCGGCAACGAGACTTTAATAAACCGTTCCGACGGTTCTCTTCTTGCTCTCACCGACAATCTGCATAAGGGCTCGCCATCTGACCATTCGACCATCACCCTGAATGGTCACAGGTACCTGGCAACCTCAGTGACCAACGGCGACTACGGGATCACGATTGCCTCTTTGATTCCCAACGCGACCCTCTCAAGGGATTTCCATGATATCCTCATCATGTGCATCCTGCAGGGACTCTTCCTGTGGATTGCCGCCATAATAGTCATGTATCTTTTAAGCCGAATGATCATGTCTCCAATCGACACACTCTCTTCTAAGCTGGAGGAAGTTGGCTACGGTAATTTTGACAGTCACATAGAACTTGATGGAAGCCGCGAGATTGTCAACCTGACAGAATCCTTCAACGAGATGACCGATCACATTGACACTCTGATCAAGGAAAATTATGTTGCAAAGCTCAACGAACAGACCTCAAGACTCATCGCCCTCGAGGCCCAGATGAATCCACACTTTCTGTATAACACTCTCCAGGCAATTTCAACGGAGGCCCTGATTAACGACCAGATGCAGATACACGAGATGGTGACATCCCTCGCTTCAATATTCAGGTATTCCATCAAGGGCGGTGACTTCGTAACTCTGGCCGAAGAGCTTGAGCATGTTAAGAGATATTTTTATCTCCAGAAAATCAGGATGGATGAGAACCTGAACTATGAGATAGAAGTTAGCGACGACGCTGCACTGACTCGAATCCCTAAGATCAGTATCCAGACCCTTGCCGAGAACGCCATCATTCACGGCATCGGTGGCGATGTCACATCAATTTCAATACGGATCAACGCATTTATCCGCGACGACATGGTTAATATTATTGTCTGCGACAACGGCTGCGGAATGGACGGGGAACGCCTTGAACAGCTTCGCGAATCCTTTAATATCTATGTAAGTTCAGGCGAGACAGCCGGCATAGGTCTTGCCAATCTGTACAGCAGACTTAAGATTATGTACAATGATGAGGCTGACATGACTGTTGACAGCACCGCAGGGGAAGGAACTACCATCTCAATTGTTCTCCCCACTGGCAGAAGCCGATAACAGGAGGAATTTATGAGCACGTTTTCTACATACAAGGCACTAATAGTTGATGACGAGAAGCCGGTGCGCATCGCCATCGAGAAACTTGCCGACTGGAAAAAATATCATATCGAGTCCGTTTCAATGGCATCAAACGGCCGAGAGGCGTACGAGCAGATGACAAAGGAGAGCCCTGACATTATCTTTATGGATATATGCATGCCTATCATGGACGGCCTGGAGTTTCTTGAAACGGCCAAAGAGGAGTATCCAGGCAGCCAGTTCATTATTGTGAGTGGCTATGATGATTTCTCCTACGCGCAGAAGGCTCTCCGCTTCGGGGCTACAGATTATCTTCTCAAACCGGTTGAAGGCAGCACCATCAATCTTGCCATCGAGCACGCTCTTGAAAAGATTGAAGCGACGAGAAAGGACCAGCAGCTTCTTGATAAGAGCTTGCAAGACAGCAGCCAATCAGTCACAGGAACAGCTACAGACACTTTCGACTCCAACAAATCGCCCGAGTCTGTCGCATCAATTGCCGCTGAAATCAAAGCTTACATTGACAGTAATTTTTCAGAAAATATCCGAATCACAATGTTCTCTGAGAAATATTACTTCTCCAAGGAATATCTGTCCAGACTCTTCAAACAGAGTTATGGGTTCAGTATTTACGAGTATGTCCTGAAAGTCAGAATGGAGAATGCCGCAAGGCTCCTTCGCGACGAGAACACCACAATTCAGGACGTGGGCTCCAAGGTCGGCTTCTCAGACAACAACTACTTCTCCAAAGCCTTCAAAAACTACTACAACATCTCCCCCACAGAATACCGCAGGCAGAATCTGTAGGATTCGGCACCTACGCCTGATTAGCACAAAAATGCGATGACTTTTCTCGCGCCGCATGGCTACTTGGGCATGTTCAGTGCTACGTGACCTTAATCATCTGCGGATTCAGAGATAATAAATTAATACGAACGAGACCGGTGCCAATTCGCCATCCGGGCTCAATTGGCACCTACGCCTCGCATCCATGCGAGGCGTTCTCTGTTTATTCACTGAATCCGGATGATTATAGGTCCCTTCGCATTCACATGCACCAATGTATCCATGCGGCGCTTCCCTATCTCATCATTTTGTGCAACAATCCACTTTCCCTGAATCTGTAAGTAATTCAGACGCTGGAGCACTGAGCATAGTGACCATATTCCATCGTCCGCAAAAAGCTGCACGGAAAAGTCGCACGAAAAAAGAAGACTGCCGCTTTTACACGACAGCCTTCTTCTATAGTGAAGGATGTTTCTCTCGAAACCACTGTTCAACATGAATAGTATATTGTTCTACATGAAAAGCTTCATGTATGAACTACAGCTTAGATCTCTCCTTAATCTTAGCGAAGATAGCCTGCAGTACGATGAAGAAGCAGAGCAGGATAGCTGTAATAATGTTTGCCCATGAAGAAATGAGCTTACCATTACTCTTAACGAGCGATGAAATAGTACCGTTGATAAGAACACCAACAAATGTTCCGAGTACGTTACCAACACCACCGGTAAGAAGTGTACCACCGATAACGGCCGATGAAATTGCATCCATCTCAAGTCCGGTAGCCTGTGTAGTTGTACCACACATTGTGTTCAGACAGTAGCAGATACCACCGATTGAAGCAAGGAAAGAAGCAACTACATGTGTAAGAAGTCTTGTCTTCTTAACATTAAGTCCCATGAGGGATGCTGACTGCTGGTTTCCACCTACAGCGTAGATGCTGCGTCCGAACTTAGTATACTTAAGAATCAGATATGTAACGATTACACAAATGATTGCAACGATAACTGATACACGAAGGAAGGGCATAATCATTGCACCCTTCTTGTTAACGTATCCTCCGAAGGGGATTGTAAGCTTTGTATTTGACAGAGCTGTGAAAAGCTTGTCAGATACGATTGACACCTGATCCTTACAGATAACTGCTGTCATACCTCTTGCGAAGAACAGACCTGCCATTGTTACGATGAAGGGCTGAATATCAAGGTATGCGATGCAGAAGCCCTGGAAGAGACCAAATACAAGACCGATAAGAAGAACAAGAATCATGAGTGTGATACTGTTCATCTTCCACTCTTCCATTCCAACTGCGAGGAACATACAGTCCATAGCCACAACAGATCCAACCGAAATATCGATACCGCCTGAAAGCATTACCATTGTGGTTCCGCAGGCAACACAGATAAGACCTGCGTTGTTGATAAGGATATTAAGGAATGTCTGTAAATGTGTGAATCCCTTGTTTGCGTATACAACACATCCTGCTGTATACATGCAGATGAAGAGCACAACTGTTATCAAAAGAAGAATATTGCTTGACTGAATTTTTATCTTTTTCATGCTGCAACCTCCTTTGTAGACTTCTTAGCTGTAAACTTCTTAAGGAAATCCTTGAAAGGTGCAGACTGGATTACAACGATCATGATAACTACGATAGCCTTGAATACAGGAGCCTGAGCTGATGATACTCCAAGAGCGTAAAGTGTTGTTGTAATAGCCTGGATTGTGTAAGCACCGATGATTGAACCAGCAAGATTGAACTTACCACCACCGAGTGAGTTACCACCAAGTGCAACTGCAAGGATTGCATCCATTTCCATGTTAAGACCGATATTATTTGTATCAGCTGAATAGATTCTTGATGTAGCAACCATTCCCGCAAGACCTGCGAATAGACCGCAGATAACATATGTAAGCAGGATGATAACTGCTGAATTGAATCCGGAAATTCTTGAAGCCTTCTTATTGATACCAACTGACTGGATATAGGTTCCAAGAGCTGTAAATCTGAGCACGATTGATGCAACAGCTACACAGATTGCAGCTACCAGGATAGGTGTGGGAAGGAATCCAACATATCCACCAATCTTCTGGAAAGACTCAACTCTTACATAAACGATGTTTGAGTTGCAAAGCAGAAGTCCGATTGCTCGACCTGCAGACCATAGAATCAGCGTCGCTACCATTGGCTGGATGTTCATGTAAGCAATAAGGAAGCCGTTGAACAGACCGCAGACACATGCAAGAAGAAGTCCTGCAAGGATACCTACGATAAGGGGCTGCTTATACTCACTGACATTTGTCACACCGTAGCCTGCAAGCACCATACAGCACATACCGCCGTAAAGTGACATTACAGATCCAACTGAAATATCTGTTCCGGCTGAGGATGATACAACAAGTGTCATACCAATTGCAAGGATTGCAACCTCAGAACCACGGTTAAGTACGTCGATAAGACGACCGAAAAGAACACCGTTCTTAATTGTAATATAGAAGAAGTTTAATGCTGCGTTTCCGTTTGCGATATCATAGATAACGTTAATGCACATTACCAGGATCATACTAAAGATAGGCAGGAAAAGCTGCATTTTAGTGATATTCTTAATTTTATTCATCAGATCCACCTCCTGCAATTGCCTTCATGATGCCTTCCTGAGTCATCTCGTTACCTGAAATCTCGCCAACCTTCTGACCGTCACGAAGGACTGCCATTCTGTTACAGGTTCTAAGCATCTCCTCAATCTCAGAAGAAATGAAGATGATACTCTTTCCTTCCTCAGCGAGCTTAACAACTAGCTTCTGAATCTCGGTCTTTGTTCCGATATCAATACCACGTGTAGGCTCATCAAGTACAAGGAAATCAGGATTTGTTGCAAGCCATCTTGCAAGGATAACCTTCTGCTGGTTACCACCTGAGAGCTGCTTGATAAGAGTCTCACGGCTTGCTGTCTTAATCTGAAGGAGCTCGATAAACTGATCAGCTATCTCACACTGCTTCTTATAAGGGATCTTGTTAAGAGGGCCGGCCTTAGCCTGAAGAGCAAGAATGATATTCTCTCTTACTGAAAGGTCTCCGATGATACCCTCTGCCTTTCTATCGTCGGGAAGAAGTCCCATACCAAGCTTCATTGCATCAAGAGGCTGATTGATATGAGCTTCCTTGCCATCAACCTTAAGTGTTCCGGTCTGGTTCTTATCAGCACCGTAGATAACTCTTGCGAGCTCTGAACGACCTGATCCAAGAAGACCTGTAAGACCGATAACCTCACCCTTGTGGATGTCAAGGTCGAAGGGCTTAATTGTTCCAGCATGTGAACATCCCTTAGCCTCAATAAAGAGTTCGTCAGATACCTGATCATCTCCCTCTTTCTTGATTGCTGAAAGATCGTCGAAATCCTTACCCATCATAGCTGCAACAAGCTTAACTCTGGGAAGATCCTCAATCTCGTACTCGCCAACCAGCATTCCGTTTCTGAGAACTGTGATTCCATCACATACTGCATAAACCTGCTCAAGGAAGTGAGTAACGAAGATGATACCAACACCCTGAGACTTAAGGTTTCTCATCATGTTGAACAGCTTCTCAACCTCATGGTCATCCAGTGAGGATGTGGGCTCATCAAGGATAAGCACCTTACTGTCCATATCTACAGCACGGGCAATTGCGATCATCTGCTGCAATGCCAGTGAATATTCTTCAAGATTCTTTGTTACGTCCACGTCGAGCTCAAGATTGCTCATAAGCTCAGCTGCACGTCTGTTCATTTCTTTTCTGTTAACTGTGCCAATCTTTGTCATTGGCTCACGGCCGATAAACAGGTTCTCTGCTACCGACAGGTTAGGACAGAGGTTAACCTCCTGGTACACTGTTGAAATACCCTTGTGCTGGGCATCCATTGTGTCCTTATTTACGATAGGTCCCTCAATACCGTCCAGATAGATCTCACCTGCCTGGAATTTGTTAACTCCTGTAAGGCATTTGATCAGAGTGGATTTTCCGGCGCCATTCTCGCCCATGAGTGCTCGGATTTCTCCCTTCTTCAGGGTAAAATCAACGTCCTCAAGCGCTTTGACACCTGGGAAGGACATGCAAATCCCTCTCATTTTCAAAACAACGTTGTTTTCCATGGAACACCTTCACCTTTCACTATACAAAAAGGGAGAGAACCTCCGTGGAGATTCTCTCCCCAATCATTTCAGATTAGTACTTATTGTTGTTAAGCTATATCTTAGTAAGCACGTCCTGCAAGAAGCTCGTCGCTCATTGTGTTAGCGTACTGAGACTCGATACCAGGTGCTACGAATGCCTCGTCAACAACGAGTGTCCACTTGTCAACTGACTCGCCAGCTGCAAGCTTCTGGATAACGTCTGCTGCGAATCCAGCCTGAAGAGGATTACACTCAACGTTGCAAGAGATCTTTCCATCAAGTGTGTACTGAAGTCCATCATGTGTAGCATCGTAAGAGATGATTGTAACGTCGCCGTCAACACCGTATGTGATACCAGCTGCGTCCATAGCATCCATTGCACCGTATGCTTCGTTGTCGTTCTGGCAAACAACTACGTTGAATCCCTGGTAAGACTTGATGTAAGACTCCATAACTTCCTGTCCACCTGCCTGTGTGAAGTCACCAGACTGTGAATCAAGGATCTCCCACTCAGAGTGGTTAGCTGCGATGTTGTTGAATCCCTCTGAACGTCCAAGAGTTGCAGAAGCACCTACAGAACCTTCGATAACAAGGATCTTAGCCTCAGCGCCGTTGAGGTACTCCTCAAGCCACTTACCAGCTGTCTCACCCTCAGCTACCATGTCGCAGCCAAGTGCTGTTGTGTAAAGTGAATCAGAAGCGTCTACTGAACGGTCAACGATGAGAACGTCGATACCAGCATCCTGAGCTTCCTGAAGAACTGTATCCCAACCAGCTGTCTCGATAGGAGCGATGCAGATGTAATCAACACCCTGCTCGATGAATGAACGAACTGCCTCGATCTGAGCTGCGTTATCGTTGTCACAATCAACGAATGAAAGCTCGTAGCCGTTAGCCTCTGAGAAAGTATCCTGATAGTTCTGTGTGTTAGCTGCACGCCAGTCTGACTCATGTCCAACCTGTGCGAAACCAACCTTGATAAGTCCGCCAGCTTCCTCTGCTGCAGGAGCCTCTTCCTCTGCGGGAGCCTCTTCCTCTGCAGGAGCCTCTTCCTCTGCGGGAGCCTCTTCCTCTGCGGGTGCCTCAGCTGCGGGTGCCTCAGCTGCAGGTGCTGCTGCCTGAGATCCACAACCAACGAGCATTGCTGCTACCATTGCTGTGCTAAGTAAAACACTAAGCATTCTCTTTTTCATTTTTTGTTTCCTCCTTAAAAAATGTTTCTTAATAGATTTCTTCTCTCTTTGCCAGACAGCCTGTTGCCGTCTTGCAAGTATGACTTTAACAGAGGCCTTGGGCGTAAACAATCAACTTTTTGCCGATAATTCATCATTCATTCATATTTTACAATACCAATTCTTTGCTTTTGTGGTATAATTCAAGTACCAATTTGACTGAATTATGATTTTTTCACTTAAATCGTTTAAGTTTTATGTTTTTTTACACTTATCGTGTAGATTGTTTGATAAATCCGTGATTATTTTTGTGGGTAAAATCACAAACGAGCGAAAATATATAGTTTTTCTTATCATCACTAATTTCAAATTCATAGAAATATAATTATACTTTTTTCCACAATACTTATATTTTCTTATTTTTTAAGGATAATTTTTCTAAATATGAGCAAAAAATATGAAGACCTTATCGAGAAACTGAATAATCTTATAGTCTATTCAATAGATACAGGTGTACAGAAGCTCCCTCCAGAGCGCAAAATTGCCGAAATGTACGGAGTGAGCAGGCAGACAGTGCGAACTGCAATGCTTGATCTTGAGGAACGTGGTCTTATTAAGCGCGTTCAGGGAAGCGGCGCGTTCATCACAGGAATCCTGCCTGATTCACAGCGTAACATAATAGCCCTCCTTGTGTCTTCAGATCTTTCATATGTTTTTCCAGCCATGATTTCCGAGATAGGCAGGATACTGAAAACATCTGGATTCTCTCTTGAAGTCTATACGACAGACGATAAGACTGACCGCGAAAGGGAAATACTGCTCTCTCTTAAGGAAAGAAAGCTGCGTGGCATAATTGTGTCCCCAATCCGTTCCAACCTTCCCACCCCAAACTATGACGTATTCCAGCAGCTCTCTGCCATGGCTGTGCCCGTTGTGTTTTTCCATGGATACTATCCAAACCTTAACAACATATCCATTGTCAAGGACGATAACTTCGCCGGCGGATATGCACTCGGTGAATATCTTCTCCAGCAGGGGCACAGCCGGATTGCAGGATTATTCCAGATTGACAACATCCAGGGACAGGAACGATACCTTGGTTTTGCACGTTCCCTTATCGATGGCGGAGTCCCACTTTCTGATAACAATATTCTCTGGTTCAGAGGCGAGGAACTGTCTCGCCTCGACAGGGCCAGAGACACTGCCTTTCTTGTTGATTTCATTAAGAGAAAACTCAGAGACTGCACTTCCATAGTGTGCTACAACGATCAGATTGCATACTGGCTCATCAAGGAACTTGGCTACGCAGGATACCACGTCCCCAATGACCTTGGCGTCGTGAGCTTCGACAACTCCTATCTCTCAGATATGGCAGGCTGCAGAATCACATCCCTCACCCACTCTTCCAACGAGATGGCCGTATCAGTCTGCAACCTTATTTTGGAAAAAATAAGGGGCAGGAACCCCTCTCCCCTGTCGCTTTCATGGAAGCTTGTCGACAGAGGAAGTGTCCTGCCCTTGAACTAATTTCTCTTATTTTGAGTGAGATGATCTGTACTCTCTGGGAGAGCATCCCTCCGTCTTCTTGAACACGAAGCTGAAGTACTGTGGATTTTTGTATCCCACAAGGGGTCCAACATCTCCAGAACGGATACCCTCCGTGAGAAGAAGCTCTTTTGCCTTGTCCATTCTCTTTCTGGTCACATACTCGATGAAGGTCTGTCCCATCTCCTGGCTGAACATTGCACTGAAGTAATTGGGGCTCACCTGAGACTCCTGTGCCACCTCATTAAGTGACAGAGTCTCCTTCGCATAATTCTCATCTATATAAGAAAGAGCTAGCTTCAGTGCCTTCTTTCCCTGGAAGTCGTTCTTCTCGTCACGGTACTCAATAGCCTTCTCAAGCAGACCTGTCATATACCTCTTCATATTTGAGCAGGTCATCTCCATCACTCTGACATCGTCAATTGACTGTTCTGACAGAAAAGCATTCTGATCAGCACCAATCTCATCGATGAATCCCGCCACCGTGAATCTGAGATTCAAAAGCAGGTAATCCCAGAAAAGCTTGGAACCTATTGCATCAGAAATTCCTGCAACAAAGTTGCTGGTAAATTCATCAATTTCTTCGCTCTGTCCATTTGCAAGGAATCCCTTGATGAGGTCGGGATTGACAAGGTCGGTGTTGATTCTGTCAATTTTCCCAGTCTCAACTGACTCCTCACTGGCAGTAGTCTTCACCATATTGTCAGTCAGAATATGCTTATCTGCTGCAAAGAATCTGTATGAAAATGTATGATTGGCTGCCTTGTAGCATTCGCCGAGCATTGAGAACCTCTCAACAGGATTTCCGGCTGCTGCATACCACTCAAGGTTCTCCTCATAGCGGCCACATATCTCCTCTATTGTCTCAAGGTAAGCTGTTGTCTGCTCCTCAATTGCGCCAGCATCACCCTTCACAAGAATGCCGTATACATTGATACTCCATCTGAACGTGAGATTGGTTCCAGGAAATCTCAGGAAGTATCTCATAAGCTCTTCCTGGCATTCCTGACAATTCTCTCCAGCCTCATCCTTTCCAGACTTTTCCTGCACACACATGAGGATCAGGTTGTAGGCTGGTGCATTGATATCGAGAGAATGCCTTGCTGCCTCCTCGTATATTTCCTGAAGAGGTGTCTGTCCCTGAAATACCTTCTCAAAAAAATTGCGGCGGAAGGACTGCTCATACTCATGCATCTCACTCTGATATTTTTTGAGATAGTTCTTCTGCTCCTGTTCAGCATCAATTTTTTCCTTTACCTCAGCAAGCGCCTTCTGCAGCGTGCTTCTGGTGATAGGTTTGAGCAGGTACTGCTCAACGCCTTCCTTTATCGCCTGTCTTGCGTACTCAAAATCATCGTAACCGCTTATAATGATAATTTTGGTTTCAGGAATCTCCTGCTTCACAATATGACTTAAGGAAAGACCATCCATGAATGGCATTTTGATATCTGTAATAATTACGTCCGGACGCTCTTTACGTATCATGGGAAGTGCCATCTCTCCATCAGCAGCCTCACCGACGAATCTGTAGCCGTACTGTTCCCAGGGAATATTATCCCTAAGACCTTCTCTTATTACGCTCTCATCCTCTACAAGAAATACTTTAAGTGCCATAGTTCTCCTATCAATATAGTCAACGTCAATATATTTAACGGCTCCCCCGCATTCTAATAAGTCCTGTTGTCAATATATTCATCAACATTGTCCTTAGTAAATACGAGTTCTTCAACAACGTTCTCTTTGTCAACCTCTTCGCCCGCTTCAAGGCGCTTAATGATATCCATAACGTACTTGCCCTGGTCAGGGTTACATTCAACGTCCACATTGATGATACCCTGCTGCACGAGTTCAAGTGCTTCATGCACCGCATCGAAGGATATAAGCACGACATCACCATTCTCTCCAGACGTCACACCATACTCCTTCATGGCATCCAGCGCACCAAAGGTCATGTCATCATTCTGAGAGACAACAACATCAATATTGTCATATTTCTCAAGGAACTCGGCCATTACCTCCTTGCCCTTCGCAGCCGTGAAATCAGCAGTCTGCTGTTCAAGAATATTCCAGTTCTTGTGCTTGTCAGCAATCGAGTCAAAGCCCATTGTTCGTCCAAGCTGTGCCGATGAACCGATTGTTCCCTGAAGCACGACAATATTAATCTTCTTATTTGGTTTGCCAATATCTGCCAGATACTGCTCAAGCCACCTTCCTGCCTTCTCACCCTCAGCCCTCGCATCGGTTCCGACCCAGGTAGTAAACAGTTTTTCGCTTGCACTGGAAATCTTTCTGTCAACAACGATTACCGGGATACCCGCACTTCTTGCTTCCACAAGTACAGTCTCCCACCCTGTCTCGGTAACAGGAGAGAATACGATATAGTCAACTCGCTGGGAGATAAATCCACGGATGGCCTTTATCTGGTTCTCCTGTTTCTGACGTGCATTGTTAAACTCGAGAAGAAATCCGTTTTCTTTTGTAAATACACTCTTTATTGACTCAGTGTTCGCCGATCTCCACACGGACTCACTTCCAAGCTGTGAGAATCCCACCGTGATAAACTCATCCGAACTGTCATCCACTGCATATGCCTCAAATATTTCTCCGTCAAACGCCCCGCATCCGACAAGCATTACTGCGGATAAAATAAAAGCCACCAGCATCCTGAAACAGGACGGCCTAATCATCTTTCTCATCACCAGACCTCCTCTCTCTTACAGGAATTGTAATCGTCACTGTTGTTCCGACACCCTGCTCCGACTCTATCTCCATGCCATATTCCGGGCCAAAATTCATTCTGATACGCTCATTGACATTAGCAAGGCCAAAGCCCTTGTCGGCTTCCTGACAGGGCAGCATAATCTGCTCTCTTAAGCTGATAAGCTCAGCCTCATCCATTCCGACTCCATCATCATTGACAACAAGCTTTATGAGGTCGCCCTCGCGGCTTCCTGTCACCCTGATTGTTCCCTTTGCCCTCTTATATTTTATTCCATGATAGAGAGCATTCTCCACTATTGGCTGCAGGGTAAGCTTTAGAATCTCGTTAGGATAGATGATTGGATCAATCCTAATATCATAGTCCAGAATATCCTTGTATCTGACCTGCTGAATCTCCAGATAACTCCTGATATGCTTCTCTTCCTCTGCAATTGTGATGAATTCCTTGCCATGGCTGAGTACAAGCCGGAAGAAGCTGGACAGGGATATGACCATATTCTCTGCCTCCTCAGCCTTATTACTCTCGATGAGCCATACAATTGCATCAAGGGTATTGTACAGGAAGTGTGGATTAATCTGCTCCTGGAGAAGGCGCAGTTCAGTGTGCCTCATTCTTCGCTCGTCGTCCTTTATGGTTGTCACCATGGCCTCAAGGTGCTCTGTCATCTCATTTACGGATTCTGACAGAGTTGCAATCTCATCCCTTGTGTCAACATTGGCGCGAACGGAAAAATCGCCCTCGGAAATCAGGCCGGTAACCTCAACCAGCTTATTCAGAGGAGTAATGATATTGTTTGTGATAATGAGTGTCAATACAATTACTGCAACAGCAACAGAAATTATCAGCACGATATAGAGCATGATGAACTTATCCACCTGAGCATTCAGACGGGTCTTCAGCACCTCAATGTTTCGTGTCTGATAGTAGATATAATTCTGGATATCATCCTGGATGAGCTCCGTAAGAATATAGATGTTGTTATCAAGCATCTGGATATTCTTATCATATCTTCCACCCACCTCAATGTTCTCACAGATATCGTCAACCCTGTTTCTGAGGGTATCCACATTTCGAATGATAATTGTCAGCCAGCGGCGGCTCTCATCGTCAATGGTAATCTTTCGAAGCTCCTGGCAGTCACTCCTGAGTTCCTCAATTACAGCGTACGGGTCACGGACATCCTTCTCCCCCTCAAGCTCCTCGAGCGTCAGGTTCCTTGCCACCATACGGTAGAGACTCTCATCCATCTCATCCTTGAAGTTGAGGTTGTAGTTGTTAGCCGTAGTCATGTTACTTACGATATTGTCGTAAGAGCGGCTGTAGCTTCTCATTGAAGCGAGGAGGTACAGGGTCAGAATCAGGAAAGGAACAAAAGCGAGCACAACCATGCATATAATCTTATTCCTCAGGGAAAAAATATTAATTTTTCTTCGTAAATATCTTATCATCGTCCGCCGCACTTCTATATGCTGTGTTATTTGATGTTAAAGTAGACCGTTTCATTTCCGCTGTAGTTGCCAACGAAGGTTATCTTCGCCTTGCCCGTTCCCTTGGAGGTGTTGTTTGAGTAGGTGACGACGTAATCCTTGTTGAGCTTCAGCTTCCTGTTATTTACACGGATGTTAAGTTCAGGTCTTATCGGATTGTAAGCCGATGTGTATACCTGATCCCTAATATTTTTTATCCGAAGATTCTCATTCGTTACGGCAAGAGGTTTGATTGTGTAGGTAATATACTCCTTGCTGCCCTTGAATGCACCAATTCCCGTAATGGTTATCACACCGGTTCCGGCATTGATACGCCCATCCGTCTTATACTTGTAATCCTTGCCACTTACGAGAGTCTTGCCATCTGTAGTATCGAAGGAATCCAGTTTGATTTTGGCCTTCCTTCCATTGTAATCGACGGTATACTTGACCGACTCATCAGGATTTATCTTCTGCCCCACGATATCAAACCGGACTGTCCTGGTACCTCGGAAGTTGCCGCTTCCTCCGTTCTTCGGGGTTCTCGCCTTAATTTTGATAGTACCCTTGCCTATGTTGGTATTCTTGCCATAGATTACGATATACTCGCCTTCTGACACATCGACAGTACCATCTGCGGTCTTGAATGCCACGGAAACATCCGGCTTATACTGATACCCCGTGTACTCCACACTGTCCACTGTGGTTACCACAATATTAGAAGAATTCAGCGAACATCCCCTGATATTGAAGGACACAGTCATCTCACCTGTGTAGTTCTTCTGGTCTTCCCTTGCAATAAATGTGATGGTACCTGTTCCATAATTGAGGTTCTCACCGTACTCCACATCATAGTCAGTTCCCTCCACAAGATATCTGCTGGCATTCTTAAGATGGAGCTCCGGCAGTATCTGCGAACCTGTGTAATATCTGTCCTTAAGCTTTGAATGCGTCGCTTCGGATATATCCACAGGAACGATATTAAAGGGAAATTCTCTCGTTCCGGAATAATTGCCTATGCCTGTTACGGTCATTTTGGGCTGGATAAGGTCATCATCCTCATTAACATCAACGTTATTTTCATATTTGATGACATAGTCCCTGCCCTCAACAAGAGTCTTCTTACTCTCGCCGCTCTGGTGATAAAAGTCTTTATCAACTTTCAGTTTCTCGATGATCTCAATTTCAGGTTTCCTCAATCCACCCGTATACTTGCAGCTACAGTTATTCGGATTCTTCTTCAGATAGAAATCATTGTCAGTGACGTTGATTCCATTCACAAAAATAGGTTTTCCTATAATGTAGTAGTACTCAGTTCTCTTTCCCACATAGCCAGAGCCCTGGATTGCCTCGATAGTGACACTGGCAGTTCCAATACTCGTATTGTTTGAGTAGCTCAGTTTATAATCCGTGTCTTCCTTAAGAAGCTTGCCCGCATAGCGCACACTGATTCCTGGCTTAATGGCATTGTCAGCCGTAGAGCGCCTGTCGGAATTGTCATAGAAGTATTCCCTGAGTTCTGAGAATCCCTCGATTGTTACCTTATTATCCTCATAATCATTCAGTGACTTTGACGCATTCGGCCAGATCTTGAAATACATTGCATTTGTTCTTCCCGTAACATTGGAAGAGTTGGCTGCAATTGTAATTGATGCCGTCACAGCAGAGACACCATTGCTGGTATTTCCAGAATAGTTGATGGTGTAATCAGAAGGCGACAGATATTCTCCGCTAGGAAGACGCAGTTTCAGCGCCTTGGGGTCATCCGTCGTAGTATTCTGCTTGTACTCCCTCTTTCCAGGAACATAAACAACATCACCAAAATTCTCTACCGTTACCGTCGAGAGGTTTGCAGGCTCAATCGTAAAGTTCAGAAGCCTGGATGTACCAGCATAGATTGTTCCCGGCTTTCCAGTAACTATTACCGTCGCTGTTCCAGCCTGGATATTGTCTTCATAGCTGACTGTGTAATCGATGGACTCAACTAATTTCTCACCGCCTGATGTCAATGTGACCTCAGGAGTGATTGCCTTTCCTGTATAGGTCTGGTTGCTGATAACCGCAGCCGCAACCTCAGAGATATTCATTCCATTTATCGTAAAGAAAGCCTTTCTGTAGCCTTCGTAATTGCCTCGTCCGCTAATCTCAACCGTTGCAGTACCTGGCATGAGATTATTCTTATACTCAACTGTGTAGTCAGTTCCCTGTGTAAGTACCTTCGAAGAAGAATATTCAGTAGTAACCGTAATTTCAGGCTCGTGGAACTTTGCTGTATAATTTTTTGCCGGGATACTCTTGACTGCAAGTCCTGCGTCATCAATCTGCCTTGGCAGGATTCTGAACTTCTCAGTCCTGCTTCCCGTGTAATTTCCCTTTCCACGGATTGTCACACTTGCCGTTCCCTTATTAAGGTTCTTGCTGTATGTAATCTCGACATCAGTTCCATTCTTCAAGGTCACGACACCAGTCGCTGCGCTCTCAACGTCAAGCGCCTCAGTATCGAGGGTCACCGTTACCGGTGTGATTTTATTTCCGGTAAAAATATGGTCCTCAAGTCCATTCACATCGATACCAATGCTGTTGAGCGAGCGCTTCTTGATGCTGAAGGTCTTTACAATTGCAGGCCTAGTATTAAAGGTCCCTATTCCCTTAATGGTCACAGTACCGGAATTGGTTCCCACACTGACATTCCTGCCATAGGTTACAGTGTAATCCTCATCCTTCACAAGCTTCCTGCTACCATAATATACGACCGGCTCAGGGGTAAGCTGGCCTCCGTTGTATATCTGGTCAGGAACATTTGCAACCATAGTGCTCTCAATATTTTTTGTGGAGGTATCTGCCACATCGTCAGTATATGCCTTGATTCTAATGTAGCCTGCTGCCGGCTGACGCACGCTGCCGCTGCTGGTTACATTATTTGTATCAGCAAAGGCTGTGGGTGCCTCGCTGGTATCCGTCCACTCCATTCCCGTAAGGCTGACAAAGCTTCGTCCCTCCTTAGCCGTAACTGTGCTTCTGACCCAGTCACTGGTGCTTCCGCCGTACTTGTCATCGTACATGAAAGTCACACCTGCATTAGGCGCTTCAGTGTCGGACGTATTCTTCTTGATGAGACGAACTACGACGCCATATTTTTCACCCTCATCGACATAAACGGGGGTGTCAAGCTCAGCTGTATAGAGTCCAGGGATGTCTGCAGAACCCTCAACAACGGACACTCGGTTTCCAGCGGAAGGACTCGTCGCATCATCAGAAAGTCCCTTGAAGATGCTTACCTCATAGTTGATACCTGCAGTATTGGTTGCAAAGGAAACAGCCTTCACAGACTCTGCTCCGCCGTCCTCATCATTACCCTTCGCGGTAAAGATAACACCTCCGTAGAGTTCGTCCTCCAGCGTGCCGAGGGTGTGTGTGCCGACACCACCATCGTAATGGTAGTTGTGGTCATAGTTGTTGCTGTCCTCAACGGCAAAGGCAACAGACTTGTTGGTCCTGCTGTCCGTGAGCACAGTGTCCTCATAAGAGAGGTAGTAATATGAATTGTTCTTGTAGGAATTCTTTATGATCCAGGCACCGCCTTCAGTAGGCTGACCACCGTTCTTAGTAGCTGTTGAACCTGACGAAGAATAGCCATAGAAACAAGACGGGGCAATCGTATCGTCCCATCCAATAATTGTGACAGCATGACTCACTGACACATTTGAACCATTATGATATGCGGTCCTGACCTGCTTGCCCTCACCGCTACTTGTTCCGTCAGAGTAAAGCGGGGTCTGCTCTCCTGAATAATCAGTGAGATAGTAGTAGGTAGCGCCCTTTACATTTACTGTTGCTGAACCGTATTCAGCAACCATAGCCTTAATTGCCGCGCGGCTGCTTGCCTTGGTCCAGGACACATCCTGAACATGATATGCATCGTTTCCGTAGCAGGCTGCAACTGTACCTGGATAACTCTTTTCGCTCCCCGTAAATGGGTAGTCCTCATCCTTGGCAGGAGAAATCCACTGTGCGTATTCGTTGGCGGCATTGAAGGCGTTTCCACCGTTGTTGATGTAGTTATTTGACGAAGGGATTGGACTAATTGACGTTCCTTCAGTCAGTCCCAGTTCATCAGTGACCCTGTTGTAAAAATAATAGCTCGCAGCTTCTGGCGACAGAACAAGCTCATTCTTATCTGCCATACCGCGCTTGGCCGCATTGCTCTCCATCACAGATGTGGACGAAAACGCCCAGCACATACTGCTGCTCTTCTGGTCACGCACATCGTAAACCAGGTCATCGTCCATCGCATTGTAATAAGGCATTGATATGTATGTGTCGTTCTTGTCTCCCACATCCTGAGAGCCCAGACCGGTTCCAGTGCTTTCCTCAAAAATATGGTCGCCGTCTTCGCCCACATACTCATCTGCATCTGGCACCTCAAGTCCGTCGTCCCTTGTGCCGTCACCCTCATAGGAGAACTCAAGTCTCGAGCCTGCGCTGTTTGCAGAAACAGCCTCCTGCGCACTCGCTTCTTCTTGAGCACTCGCTTCTTCCTGTGCACTCACTTCTTCCTGAGTGCACTCTTCTGTTTTCTGAGCCTCCCAGGTGTCTGTATCACCAGCACTATTCTGGGCAGCGTAGGTCATCACGCCTCCCTCGGTCATTACGAGCGATGCTGCAAGTATTACTGCAGATATTTTTTTCAGAAGCATTCTGTTTCTCAACTTCTTCTCCTTTTCAGAAGTGCGCTGTTTCTCAATTTTTCCCCTTCAGAAGCACTCTGTCTCTCGACTTCCTCTCCCCTTCAGAGGCACTCTGTCTCTCGACATTTTATTGGCGACTCTTGTTATTTTACATGTCTGAACACAGCCGATGAAAACGGTGGCATTGTCACTATGAAATGTCCGCCCTCGATATTCACATCAACCTTCGTTGCGTCATGGCCTCGCTCGTCTGAGAGAATCAGTCTTGTGAGTGTGGCCTCTCGGGGAATTCCTAATAGATATACGGACAGATTTACAGTCTTTGAGTCCCTGTTATTATTTATTACCACAATGGACTGGGAATCCTTGACGAACCTGGCAAACGCAATCATACCGTGCTCGCCTGCCATGTACTTGGTACTTCCCATCTTCATCTCATAGCAGCTCTTCCTGATACGGATCATCTCCTTGTGGAAGTCGATGAGTTCATGGTCCTCGTGACCCCAAGGGTATGTCCTTCTGTTATCAGGATCCGTAAATCCACACTGTCCGGCCTCATCTCCATAATAAATTGTCGGAGCACCAATCCAGGTGAACTGGAACGCGACAGCATTCCTGAACACTGCCTTGTTGATGCCCTGATTAGCCGCCTCGCATCCAAGAGTGTTCGCTCTTCCAACCCTGCGGTTGGTCCTTGTGAGGAACCTCGAATGGTCGTGGTTAGACAGCTCGTTCATCGCAACGGATGTTGATGACGCTGTGAAAAAACTATTGTGATACTTAAGGGCTCCGTAAAATGCATCGACATTGCCCAATAAATCTTCTCTGTAATCGTCTGAGTGTTTCTGCATTCCTGTGAGGAACCAGGTGAGTGGCTCCATGAACGCATCATAGTTCATTACAGTATCCCACTGGTCACCCTTGAGCCATTCCCTTGGACAGCCATAGTGCTCTGCAATAATAATTGCGTTGGGATTGGCTTCCTTCACAACCCTTCTGAACTTGTGCCAGAACTGGTGATTGAACTCAGGCGAGAATCCAAGATCCGCTGCCACGTCAAGTCTCCATCCGTCGACATTGTAGGGCGGGCTCACCCACTTCCTTGCTATATCAAGAATATACTGCTGAAGTTTCGGCGAATCCTCATAATCAAGCTTCGGCAAGGTATCATGTCCCCACCATCCATCATATGAACCATTGTAGGGAAATGCATCCTGATTGTGGAACATAAAGAAGGTATGATACGGGCTCTCCTTGCTCACATAAGCGCCAGGCTCGTAGCCTTCCTTACCCTCATAGATACGCTCCCTGTCAAGCCACTTATTAAAGGAACCACAGTGGTTGAATACACCATCGATAATAACCTTGATTCCACGCTTATGACACTCTTCCACCAACTTTGCGAAGAGGGCATTTGATGCCTCAAGGTTTCTCTTGTCCGTTACCCTCGCATGATAGCGAAAAGCATTCTGGTTATTTTTATCCCAGGGCTCAAGAAGCTGCTTCATATCGCCGTTCTCCCAGCGCTCTGTCTCTGGAAGTATCACTCCGATATGAGGATCAATATAATCGTAATCCTGGATATCATACTTGTGATTGGAAGGTGAAACAAACAGTGGATTAAAATAAATTGCCTCAATACCAAGATCTTCGAGATAATCAAGCTTATCCATGACGCCCTGCAGGTCTCCGCCGTAGAATTCGCGCACGCCCATGGCAGCCGGGTACTTGTCCCAGTTATCACCATCGACACGCTGCACATGCTCTCCAATATAGGTATACTCATCCGTCAGGACATCGTTGGTCTTGTCACCGTTATAGAATCTATCCACGAAAATCTGGTACATTACTGCGCCCTTGGCCCAGTCCGGTGTCTTGAAGCCAGGAATCACATGGAACGAAAATCTGTCCTCTGCATGATTGACTGCGCCTCGTGTATCGTAGTAGCAGGTAATCTTGCCGCACTTCACCTCAAAATAGTAAAAAATCTCAGTGTCATCCACTGTGAATTCAGTCTCATAGAAATCAAACTCGCCGACAGTCTCCGCCTTGTCCATCAGCGTCTTCTCGCCTCTGCAGACAAAGAACACCCTGTCAACATTGTTCTTGTAGGTACGGAACCTCGCCTTAACGATTGAATAAGGCATAGGCTCTGCCGGTATCAGGTACTCGGGGGAAGGATCCGAAAAAAGTGCCCTCTTGTTAAATACCGGTCTCATGTTGCTTATATAATACTGGTCCCAATGACCTCTAGAATTATCGTTGTATTTGGGTTCAAATGACATCCTTGTTCACTCCAAACTATATTTTTGTATATATCGGCAGAAACCAGCATACACTTCACCATTTTAACGCACAAAATGAAATCAGGCAACTCGGGGGGAGTTGCCTGATCTCTGGAGAAGGTATTTCTTTCTTATGGGTTGTAACCTCTTGGGGAGAGGTTAACTCATGTATTGGGGGGTACGCGATTATATTAGCACCCACCCCATTTTTGTACAAGAGACACAATCAACGAATTTCACAATTTGCCTACATGGTTTTTGTGCATTATTACTAATGCTACCCCTGGGACTTGTCATTTTGCGCCTCTCCTGCCTTTTTTACGCCCTTCGTACCTTTCACTTTCCCTTCCTGCACCACTCTCACTCTTCCTGTGTTTCTCTCGCTCTTCCTGCACCTCTCTCACTCTTCCTGTGTTTCCGAGGCAACGTATTGTTGGGTTTCCTCGGTCTGCGTCGTCTTCTACACCATCCACGCCCCCTTCACGATCTCTTCACTTGCTTCTCTCGCATTGGCGGGGCAACGGAAATGGAAGTTTCTG
>DCHL01000144.1:0-12667 GCA_002317595.1 Lachnospiraceae bacterium UBA1753
GTATCACGTCCGTCAAGGAAGCAGTGAACATAAACCTTCTCAAGGCCGTTTCTCTTAGCGAGCTCAAGCAGACCATAGAGATGTGTATTGTGTGAATGAACGCCACCATCTGAAAGAAGTCCGTACATATGGAGAGCGGAATCATTGTTCTTGCAGTTGTTTACTGCACGGAGAAGCTCCTCGTTCTCAAAGAAAACACCATCCTGAATCTCCTTAGTGATTCTTGTAAGCTCCTGATATACGATACGGCCAGCACCCATGTTAAGATGTCCAACCTCTGAGTTACCCATCTGTCCGTCAGGAAGACCAACAGCCATTCCTGAGGCATTACCCTTTACAAAAGGATACTCCTTCATCAGTTTATCCATCACAGGTGTGTTCGCCTGTGCTACAGCATTTCCCTCTGTCTTGTCGTTGAGTCCGTATCCATCAAGGATAAGTAATACAACCGGCTTCTTGCTCATTTTTTCCTCCATTTCGTGGCCCCATTTTTCCAAGGATGCCAAATACTTTTATTTTTCATGATACTAGGTTTGTTTGTATAACAAAATCAATACATTATACCACAATTCACCCCTCTTGTATATTTTTATTCAAAGGGAAACTTTATGCCCATCTGGGCTCTTGCCTCATCCATGAGACCCATAAGGAAAAGCGTCCTGTCATGAGTCATATCAGGGCATTCCACAAGGCCTTTCTCAATGGCATCCGCGCAGGCTCTCACCTCATATTCATAGCCGCTGATCTGCTTCGGCGCATCATAGCATGCAACAACTTCACGATTGAGGTTATATACGGTAATACTTTCAGGATTATTTACATTCTCAACAATTATAAATCCCTTGCGTCCATAGAGTATTCCCTTCCTGTCGCTAAGTCCGCTTGAGCCGCTGTTGCATACCGCCATCTTGCCATTTCTGTAGTTTATGATTATCGAATTCTGTCTGTCTACGCCCGTATCAAACTTCTGGCAATCGCAGGTGATATGGTCAATATCCTCTCCGAGTACAATAAGTGCAAAGTTGAGAGCATATATTCCTACATCAAGAAGTGCTCCCCCTGCAAGCGCGGGATCATATTCTCTCTGAACGTGGTCAATCAGATAGTGAAGATTAGCTGTAACCATACTGATTTCACCGATCACGCCTGAGTCAATCACCTCTCGAAGGGTCTTCACTAAAGGCATGTATCTGACCCACAGAGCCTCAGCAAGAAGAAGTCCCTTTTCCCTGGCCAGGGCAGTCACTTCCTCCGCCTGCTTTCTGTTGGCAGTAAATGCCTTCTCGCAGAGTACGTGCTTTCCGTTCTCAAGACACAGTTTTATATGTTCATAATGATGGGAATGCGGCGATGCAATATAGATAAGCTCGACCTCCTCATCCTTTACAAGCTCTTCATATGAACCATACGCCTTACGAAAGCCATATTTCTGTGAAAATTCTGTGGCCTTCTCAATATTTCTTGAAGCTGCGGCACACATATCGACATCCGGCATCTGCTCAAGTGTTGACGCCATGGTTCCCGCAATGTGTCCACAGGCAAGAATTCCAATACTGATTTTTCCCATTTCCTTCTCCTTCTAATGTTGTTCAAAGACTCAATAATTGCTGCGCAATTATTGAGTAAAAATAACGCAGCTACGCTGCTAATCTATTTTATATTACTTTGTCTGCGCTTTCAGGTTAATCAGAAAACACCTGCCTTGTACTTAATATACCGCCTTCGGCATCTGTCTCAAACTCCCACATACAGTGGCTTCCAAAGTCCGAATGCCAGGCAAGATAATACCTTCCATCCACGTTTGATATTACATAGGGTGTTCCGTCCTCGCAGAACAGACTCTTGACACTCTCGCAGGTTGCAGGAACGAATTCCTCCGTGCCATACATCCCCTGACAGTCACCAAACTGCTCCATATTTTTTGCCCGCACAACTGTCGCCTTGTCAGCAAAGCCTATTATGTCTGTAGACACTGTGAGGTAATAGTATTCCCCAATCCGGCTTATCTGAACAGGTCCACCAATTTCAGGGCTGATTGGCACTACCGTTTTCACCTCAAAACTCTCTGCATCAACAACGTAGATATTGCCATTTCCCGCCGGAAGGTACAGGTCGCCATCAATGAAGGAAAATGACCTCACATAAATCCCTGCAAGTTCCTCAATTCCGCACACTCTGTCAAGCCTCACCTTGCACGAGTCACCCTCGCGGCTAAACAGATAGAACTCTCCGGTCGCAGAACTCAGCACGTAGAAAAAATTACTCTTCTCATCATACTGAACAAAGTGCGGCCTGGTCCCAATATCCTCAAAAACCTGCGCAAGGCAGAAATCCCCGTCCTCATCCTTCGTAAATACAAGGACTCGGTTCCCTTCCGTATCGTCCACAAGATACACTCTGCCGTCTCCTGCGATACTGTGACCCTTATCGATATCCGCCGTCAGAACTCTCCACTCTGTCAGTGGAGCATTGACATCCTCTGACGTGATGACCTGGTTGTGATAGCAGTCTACGATAAAATAATCCTCGCCAATCTTTGTCAGCTGGGTTGGTACGCAGAGCGTCGGATAGGAATTAAGCGGCATATCACATTTCTTAAGATCATCTGGTTCTAAAGATACGCTAGTTTCAACCATCTCCTGTTTCTCTGCTTTATCTTCAAGCGCTGTCGCTTGTTTTTCTGCTTCTTTAGGCACGGTCTCTTCTTTAGGCGCTGTCTCCTCTTTGGATTCTGCCTTTCCCTGCAGCCCCATGGCAGCTTCACTGTGGCCGCAGCCTGTAATCATATATACGTAAAGAACCATCAGAAGTGGAAAAAATATGTACTTTTTCAATATGACTCCAAATCTCATACCCGAACAATATCCACAGTGTGTCCGCCAGCTCCAATGAGGTCCTGCCTTTCGCATACTGCAAGCTGATATCTCACAAACTGCTCATATTCTTCTTCAGAAAGCTGGTTCAGCTCACGCCTCATATAATTGGCCGGCCCATCCGGTGAGAGTATTTTGATTCTCTTAAGTCCAGCCTCGTCATTCAGCCTGTCTATTTCTTCCAGGCGAACATAGTCATAGAGGTCGCCCTCCTTCGCATGATGGCAGAAAACTTCATCAACCCGCTCTGTACCAATGGCGTCAATAATATTTTTATCCCGAAATCCATGTACTATCATGGCATACTCATTCATGATATATGCAACAAGAACGACTCCGCCCTCCTTAGTCACTCTCCTGGCTTCCAATAACGCCTTAAGCTTCTGCTCATGGCCAAGCAGATGGTACATCGGTCCAAACATTATTGTGACATCAAAAGTATTATCCTCAAAACGCCTCAGCCTAAGCGCATTGCCTTTATAAGCCTTCATATCAGGGCACTTCTGCTTAATGCGACCAAGATTATGCTGGACAAGCTCCACTGCTGTCACATCATAGCCTTCATTAAATAAGGCTATACTGTATCTTCCGGTTCCTGCGCCAAGATCGAGCACCTTGTCCCCAGGCTTAAGAAAATCGTGTATATATTTCATGGAAACCACATACTCAACATTCCCGTGGCGGGAGTTTAATCGCTTATCTTCATTGAATTTATTGTAGTATTCCTCAAGTTCTGTAAGCGGCACTATCATTCCTCCGTTGCGTCCGTCAGCTGTTCCTTATTTCCAGTCAGGTATTCCTTCTTGATGAAGGAAATCACCCCATCCTCTACTGGCCTGTTTAGAAGCGAACGGTCCTCTCTGTGAAGGATTACCTTATCCTTGTCACTTCTCATTTTTCCGGCAACGCAGGCCATTATCCCAACATCTGTCAGGTCCCTGACCGTTCTGTACGCATTGTCAGTGACAATGATGTACGCTCCATGCGACAGTAGACTCCAGGGATCAATATCATAATACTCACAGATCTCTATCGTCTCCTGGTGAACCTTGACCTTGTCGTACTCAATCTCAAATCCGAACCCGCACAAGTCCCACAGTTCAGAAAGTGCTCTGAATATGCCACCCTCTCCGATTTCTATCATTGCGTGGCACTCCTTCACCAGAGCGTCGATGCCAGACCTGGCCGAACACTCCTCTGCAAGGCTTTTGGCACTTTTCATGAAGTGTGGCGGGAACCATCCTGTCAGCTTATTCTCTACGCTCTCAGCAATAAGCGAGGTTCCCTTAAGTCCTATGGCACCTGCTATCACAATATCGTCAGTTTTCCTGATTTTGCAGGCCTCAGCTTCTGTGGAGTCTTCACCAGGATGTCCACTCGAGTCTTCGCCAACATATCCACTCGTTTGAATAGCTGACAGTTCGCATATCAAAGCCCTGCACCTACTGAATTCAGGTTCTCCCGATACCTTTTCAAGGTGACTTAACCTCTTTATCTGCTTTATTCTCTTCTCACTAAGCATTGTCCTGCCCATCCTCTTTCGGTATCGTCCTGAAATAATTCCTTGCGCAGTACACAGCCGGCAATATCGATAAACAGTTTGCCAGAGGCTGCGCTTCCTGAATACCCGCAAGCCCTCGAAGCCGTGTCATTATTATTAGGAGGGGTAAAAATATGAGTCCTCCTCTTGCTGCCGACAGCAGGCTGGCAGCGAGTTTGCGCCCCGTACTCTGCATAATCATCTCTGTGATCATGCACATAGGCATCATGGTAAGCGAAAGGATATTAAGCCGCAGCGCCCTTGTTCCGATTTTGATGACTTCAAGATCATCCCTGAATACTCCAACAATTGGTCCCGCATTCAGATATACCACCACCGCAAGGACACACATCAGCACCTCCGCTATAAATATTGTAACAAAATATGCTTCCCTTAGCCTCTTATATTTTTTCGCACCATAATTGAAGGCACTGACCGGCTGAAATCCCTGTCCCATACCAAGCGCGATTGAGAACACAAAGAACGAAACCTTGGATACGATGCTCATTGCTGCAATCGCACAGTCTCCGAAGGGGCCCGCCAGGAAATTAAGCACTACCGTCGCCAGGCTTCCAAGTCCCTGCCTTAATAGGCTTGGCATTCCAGTTCCGACAACATCGAAAAATTCCCTTGGGTCAGCCGTAAAGGAGCGAATCGAAAGCCTCACTTCCGTCTTACCTCTAAGGAACATTGATAGGAGAATCGAAAAACTCACCACCTGAGAGATTGCCGTTGACAATCCCGCTCCGGCAACTCCCATTTTAAGGCCAAACATAAATATGGGGTCGCCTATAATATTGAGCACAGCCCCTGTCATCATTCCAACTGTACCAAGCGCTGCTTTGCCTTCATACCTCAATATATTGTTGAGCGTAAAGCTGGATACAAGGAAGGGCGCTGCCGCAAGAATAAAGCCGATATAGGTCTTCGCATAGGGTGCAATAGTCGGCGTACTGCCAAACCAATATACAAGTCTGTCAAGATTAAAGGCCGAAATCAGGGCTACAAACGAAGCGAGCGCGAGCGCAGAAAAGAAGCCGGTTGATGCGATTCTTCCGGCTCCTTCCACATCTCTTTCTCCAAGCTTCCTTGACATCATTGCCCCGCAGCCCTGACCAAACAGAAAGCCGATGGCCTGCAGTATTGCCATATATCCAAATACGATACCAACTGCTCCAGAGGCACTTGTCCCGATTTTGCCAACAAAGGCAGTGTCTGCAAGGTTGTAGATATTAGTGACCAGCATACTCAGTATCGTAGGAATCGACAACGATATTATGAGCTGCGGTACAGGTGTGCCGGTCAGCTTTTTATATTGTTCTGCATTAGTTGCGTTCAAAATAATACACTTCTTACTTCTTCAATTTATTCTTCAGCTTCAGGTTTCTTTTCAGACTTCTCTTCTGCCGTCTCTTCAGTCTTCTCTTCTGCAACGACTTCTTTCACGGCCTCAAACTCTCCTGTCTTTTTGGAGAACCTTCTCAGAAAACCGGGTTTTTTAAAGGATGCAGCCTGAGCTGTATCTCCAGAGACCATTGCCTTCTTAGCCGCTCTTCTCTTTTTCCAAGGTTTTACAATAAACTTCATCACAAGGATAATAATGACTGCCCACAGGATGAAGTATGGAATATGGACGATGAACCAGCTGATAAAATTAGCAAGTCCAACGAAGACCCCTGATGTACTCTCAAGGAATCCCTCACCCATCTTCTCAAAGTATCCCTTCTCCACAGTAGGTGTGAGCTCCTTAACCTCGCTTATCTGAAGATTGATAGTTGTATAATCAATCTTGTTGTCATATGTGCGAAGCTGTGACTCCATGCTCTCAATCTGGTATCTCACATTTGTGAGACGCTCCTCGATTCTGATGATATCCTCGATTGTCTCAGCCTTTTCCATGAGTTCAAGAAGTCTCTCCTGCTCTGTCTCAAGGGCCTTCTTATGGCTCTCCATATCGACATAGGCAAGTGTGACATCCTCTAGATTCTCATCATGGCTTATAATGTTGGAGCCGTCTTCAACTGATGTAATAAGCTGGTCTGCCTTATCCTTGGGCACCCTTATTGTAAGCGAAGCATTCCTGGTCGTCTGCTCCCTCCAGGTGTCCTGGTACTCATTCAGGCTCTCAATGTATCCACCGAGCTGGGCAACCTGCTGCTTTACATTGCCAAGCAGGGCATCGAACTCCTTAGTCTCAGTTGAGATATTGACATTCCTGATAAGCTTTCTGTCGCTCTTAGCAGCTGCAGCATTGTCATCTACATCAACACTTTCAACTGCAGATTCCGCGCTGTCATCATAACTGAATTCCGCATCATAATCTGCATCTTCAGAATATTCCATGGATGCCATGTCGCTTCCATAGGAATTGCCCGCAACATAAGGCGCATCCGCGTATGTCGACTTAGCCGACATAGGCATTGCTTCCTCAGAAGCAAAACTGCTCGCCGAATTGCCACATCCGCAGCACAGTGCCATGGCGAGCACACTTGAAAGTATTGTTACCAATAATCCCTTTTTCATAATTCCTCCTCTTCCGCACAGCGGGGCAATGCCCCCAGCGCACCTGCATCTTAACAAATAGATGCTTAAGCTTTAGGCTCACCTGCAACAATAGCATCTGTTGAACCCGAGCCATTTCCGATACGGGCAACACCCATATCAACATACATCTTCGCAGTCTCATAATCCCTTACTCCGCCAGATGCCTTCACGCTGATTCTTCCATCAGCAGCATCAAGCATTGTCCTAACTGCATCAACCGTCGCACCATGCTTTGAAAAGCCCGTAGATGTCTTGACAAAATCTGCTCCCACCTTGGCGCATATCTCTGTCGCCTGAGTTATCTCCTGCGCTGAAAGCTCTGAGGTCTCAAGAATAACCTTCACTGGGATCCCGGCGCCGTGACCCACTGCAACAACTCTGCTTATTTCATCCTCTACCGCATCCCATTTTCCACTTCTTGCATAGCCATAATTCATGACCATATCAATCTCGGCAACTCCCTGGGCTGCATAGATTTTCGCAAGAGCCTCCTTGGCATCCGCTCCTCCGGTTCCATGAGGGAAATCGAGAACACAGATTACTTCCGTCTCAGTACCCTTGCACATACCTTTAGCAAGCTCAATGTCACAGGGTCTCACGCAGACTGTCTTAACCTTGTTGTCTATTCCGTTCTGGATAGCAGCTATAACCTCAGCCTCTGTCATCTCTGGCTTTAATACTGCATGGTCTAAATATCTTGATATCATTTCGTTCTCCTTATCTATAATACGATTTGTAATCCACATTTTATCTGAATTTGAAAATAACACAGAAAGTTCACAATATGCAGATTTATTACATTTTACAATAATCCATCACCAGGAGACAATACATTACATTGGCCCAGGAGAACCATTCTCGGCTATATTTTTTCGGATCATCTACATCAATGCTCTCATGAATGCAGCCCGTATCCGCATCACTGCCGGCAATCATCTCAATCAACTGTCTCTTCTTCTCACCACGTTCATCCGTAAGTCCCTGTACCGCAAGAGCAATCGGCCACGCATATCCTGCCCTTGTATGAGGACTGCCTATTCCTTCCAGCGTCTCTCCTTTATAATAATACGGATTGTCCCGGCTGAGTATCAGCTCGCGTGTCGCCTCATATACGGCCATATCCTTCGGCTCATAACCCATGAATTTCATGGAAAGAAGGCTTGGCATATTCGCATCATCCATTACAAGATACTGCCCATAGCCGTCTGTCTCGTAAGCATAAACCTTCCTGTCGCCGAGGTCTGCAACGCCATACTTCTCTATAGCTTCTCCTATCTCTGTCTCTATAGCTCTCGCTTCACGAAAAATGAACTCTATCCTTTTCGCATCCTTTAAGTATTTCTTTCCGGTTTCACCTTTAGAAAGCGCGGCAAGCATACCCGCGATTTCCGAAAGTTCCCCCATCACAGTGGCGCAAAGCATATTAGAGGGAATGTTATACCCAAAGGTACATGCATCGTCACTCGGCCTGAATCCCGACCATACCAGCCCTATTCCAGACTTGACTGCCGTCCCCCTTCCATCCCGTGATAAGGTGTCAAAATACCTGCAGCCACTTCTCCTGAAGAAATATTCGCTTCGTTCCTCATGGTACTGCTCAGTGCGGATGACTTCCAATATTTTTTCCGAAGCATTCAAAAAACTATCATCAAACTGCTCTGTTACGCCAATTTCTTTCCACAGCTTATATGAAAACCAAATCGGATAGCACAGGGAATCCAGTTCGTACTTTCGCTCCCAGACCATGGGGCCCATCTGTGTGTCATCCTTTGAATAGCAGCTTCCATCAGCCTCCATATTAAAGGCATTGGCATAGGGGTCAGTATTTATCAGATTAAACTGTCTTTTTGAAACCCCCACCAGAAGAGATGCTAGCGGTCCACAGTTTCTTGCGGGTGAAAAATATGAGAGCATCTGACACGCTGAGTCCCTAAGCCACATGGCAGGAATATCGCCAGTAATCACATGAACGCTTTCATCGTCCATAAATCTGACAGTCTTCTGGATTACATCCTTATAACACCCCGCAAAAATGGATCTTGCCCGCTCGGAAAGACTGTCACAGGCCATAACTGAATCAATTATTTTTTCAAGTTCAGATAACATCCCAAATCCCCTGTAACGGCACATGAAAAATTACTCAATATCAAATGTGAGGGATTTTGTTTTTGTATAGTTCTTCAATCCCCTGATTATTACTGTGGGAGCCTTCTTGCCCGCTGTCGATAAGCCTGCATTTTTGTTGTTCTTATAACTGAGAGTATAATCCTTTCCCTCAATCAGGAGCCTTCCGTAATAATGAACGCTTACCTTGGGTTCATAGCATCCTCTATCATTCTTAACAATGCTGGCTCTGTCAATCTCTGCCGTAAGCTTGTCCTCTGTGGTCTTGCTTAAATCCACAGCCTTTATCTTGAAGCTTTTCTTTATGGTGCCAGTATAATTTCCAATACCCTTTAGATATACAATAGCAGTTCCTGCACCGATATTCTTCTGATATTCTACCGTATAGTCTTCTCCCTGCTTAAGTTTTACAGGATTTGCGCCCTTAGTGTTAATTACGATCTGTGGCTTAACCTGTTTTCCTGTATAGATGTAGGTGGTAGTGGCATTTTCAGACTCATTGGGTTTTAGCTCTATCTTTGTCTTTGACAAAGACTTTCCAGCTATTTTATAGTTTACCCTCTTTTCTCCTACAAGGTGTTTGTCGTTACCCTCCTTAGCGGTGAATATTACAGTTGCAGTTCCAATCTGCACATTGTCCCTGTAGCTGACTGTATAATCCACGCCCTCAGAAAGTAAAACTGTAGATTTCTCACCTGTGAGCTTTATCTTTACCTTTACATTTCCGTCAGACTTTTTAGCCAGATCGGCGAGCTTAAGTTCACCTCCTGTATAGGATGTGCCTGTCTTCATATCAGACACCACAGCCTTTGACATAAGAGTCGTCGATTCATTATCAGCTAATGTAAAGGTCGACATCACCTCACCACTGTAGTTACCCTTGCCGACCACTTTAACTGCATATTTTCCGGCCTCCGTAAATCCATCCGTATACGACGGCTCATACGAAACAGCATAGTCTGTCTTGTACTTGAGTTTCTTTCCGTTAATTGTAACAACCGGAATGGGTTTGCAGGCTTTAGGATTTCCATTTTTATCAATCGTCCTTATGGCAGATTCATTTGATACCACTGCAGACGAGATAGCAATAGGTTTTATCAAAAACGTCTTTGTCTGATTCTCGAAGCCCTTGCTTCCCTTGCCAGCTGCATATACACCTTTTCCCCTAATCACTACACACGGAAGCTCATCCTCAGAAGCATCGACTGAGGGAACATTCTTGTTATTTTTGTAACTCAATGTATAATCTGTTCCCTCTTTCAGCAGATTCTTTCCATAGTATACTCGAAGATCAAATTTAACTGGAGAACCCGTATAGGTCACATTCTTAATTCCCATTACAGATATTGATGTTTCAGCAATTGAATTAAAGTCAATATCCTCCTTATCACCGTCATCGATATCTCCCCACTCAGAATCTTCGATCCACTCAGACTGTAAAGTAATGGGTTCCTCTCGAACAAGGCCATCCGCCGTAATCAGAAGTGTAATAGTTCCGTCTTTTTCAGCAATTTCCCTTATCGCTTTGTTATCTTCTTCACTAAGGTCATCCTTTATCTTTAGTGTTTTAACCAACTTATTTTCAGTACTTGTATCTTCTTTGACAATTTCAAAGTACTTACTATATTCGTCTGAATCCTTGAGGGTAACATCAGCTCTTCCAAAATTAGTAACTGTTACTGTGGACAAAGTATTATAGGTCTTTCCATGCAGAATCCCCCTGCTTGATATCTCATAATCAGCAGGCTCAACAACCTCAACAAAATACTCCTTCCTAATCATTATTTCACTTGCAATGTCCTTTTTATTAACGGGCGACTGAGCTGCAAGTCTGTATTTGCCGGTATTACAAAGCTTAAATGCTCTGGTATTAGTTTCCCCATTCCATTTGTTGTCCGCTACACTGATTCCAGAAAAACTCGTAATCGTCGGCAATATATCATCCCAGATGCCTTCCCTATTGCGCTGTCCAAACATCCAGTATACTTCATCCGAACACGATCCATCCTCGCGTAGCGGCAGATAATCATGCGATTCATATTGCGTCGTGGCCGAAAATGAGACCGTTCCATCCTTTGCAACGCGGATAGGATCATTCTCAGTGCCTACACCCGCATTGGTGTTTGTATTGTTATTGTTAAGTTCCATTTCCGTTGCTCTATTTCTGATAAAGACATCGGCCCTGCCGATATAATTTTCTGGATTTTCTTTATAATCCTCTTCGCTTAAATATACCTTAACGCTGGTTCTTCCCGGATTTTTAGATACTAAATTATCACCTTCTCTATATACAACATTTTCATCATCTATAACAAAATATATGAATCCTGAATAATCAAGTCTTAGTATGCCTACTGCACCTTCCTGACCAGCCATACTCTCGTCCTTATATTCTGCATAAAATGAAAGGGTAGAGAAAAAATTACATATTCTATCCTCGGTAAGATAAACAATAGGCCAGCGTCTAACCCAGCTTCCATCTTCATCCCTCTTTTTTAATATCTCATTTCCTGCCAAGTCAAACACTGCTATAGTAGGAGTGTCTGGAGCAGATTTAAAGGCAAAGACCGACGTGAAAGAACTATATTTTTTATATAAATAAGAATCCCTATTTTCTTCTTGATATATTTTTATTGTTCCCTGCATTTCATTATTTGTAATAATATCAAAACTCTTGTCATTAGAATTATTAAGAGCATTCAGGTTGGACGCAAATACACTTAATGTCTCATTACTCGTAAAATTATATTTTAAAATAAGCTGATTTATGTCATTGCAGAAATTATTGCAGTCAGATACCTTAAAGGCAGCTGTACCTTCTTCAAATTCTCCATCAATCTGCCATACACCTTCTGATTTTTCCTGTCCAATGTGTTTTAAAATACTACATAATTCAAAGCATGCATCACCCTTTAATTTGTATCCAGACCCTGTAAATTCTACAGCCTCAAGTGCTATACATTTATAAATATCAATACTAATCTCACCTGCCTTTGTGGAGGTGTTATTTATAATTAGCTTCCCCGGATTAGCATCAACCATTGTGATTGCGCTGACTTCTCCCTTACTGTCATTAATAGTGATTAAAGGTTTTGCATCTCCAATATTATTTGAATATGTAAACGTCTGGACAGATGAAATCTCAATCTCTTCACACACGGTAGGGCAGTTAGTAATACTAATACTTTTCAAATGTCCAGTGCTAGGAAATTTAATACTTTCAATATAGGCTGCTTTTTCATTACCTAAATCTACTGTCACGTTCTCCAAATAGCGCAGATGCTGCAAGTCGTTAAAATTATGAAGCACACCGATGTAGACTGAGCCAATTGAATTAGAATTCAAATCAAGACTTGTGATTTTGTCCAGTTCATCCTGGCTAAGAAATCCGTCACAGTTTTCATCAGCAAAAAACTTATTTATTAATACATACCTGAAATATTCATCCTCAAGCGGATCATTAACTTCTTCAGTTTCCTCCCCACTCTCATTTTCTATTACAAGGTCGGGATATACCTCATCGATGCATGCAGATTCCTCAGTACTGTGGACTTCTTCAACAACATCGCCACCAACAACATCATTA
>DCHL01000144.1:12727-13990 GCA_002317595.1 Lachnospiraceae bacterium UBA1753
TTTTTATTATCGTCTTTATTATCTTCCAACCCAGTGCAGCCTTCCAGAATCTCCTCGTTGGCCCCAGAGGCCTCAGGGGCCTTGCACTCTTCGACTTCTTTTGCGTCATCTATGGCTGCACCTGATTCTTCAATCTCTTCCACAGCAATTACAGGCATGTTCGAATCTGCCCTTACAATACTACTTCCCGATAATGTCATTGCCGCTGCTAAAACAAGTGCCAGTAGCTTTTTAGAATTAATTAAAATATCCTTTTTCATAACAATACCCGTCCCTAAACTTTTATTGATACATTGACACTATAATTATAACACAAACGTGATTTATTTGCTTACTACCTTCAGACTAAATGTTTCTCAATCAGGTTATCAATGTGCTTTGTTGATAGCGGAGTTTTGCTTGTTTCCATTGTTATTAAAAGATTGTCCCCAAGTACCCAACCTGCTTTTGCATATGAATTGATTTTTGATATAGCATTTTCAGCATATTCAGGATTATCCATCATACCTAGATGCTCGTATATATATGTTTTTCGCGTTCTTATATTCAAAAGCAAAAAATCGGGATAAACAAAATAATTTCTATGAATTTCCATTTTCGGTTCATATACATAGGGAATCCCTCTACGATAGAATATATCTGCTGTAATTTTTTCTGATTTAGATCTAACATACTCTCCCCGCTCTGTTATTATTTCATTCTTCAATTCATATTTGTTCCTGTTTCCCGGATAACTATTGTACCAGTCCGCCACAAATTCTTCATCGCTAGAAATAACTGGAATAACAATACTTTTCCTATAGTCATCTAAATTGTCATATATCCCTTTATAACCGGTTGCATATGCTTTTATCAGTTTTTCAAGGAAATACAATTTTGAGCATATATTTATCAAAATACTTTTTTCATACTCCTTCTGAGCTAGCTTTCTAATTAATTCACTCTCACTCTTTTTGAGATACCGTCTCTCTCCAGTATCACGATCATACTGGTAATTCTGTACTCTTCCCTTATGCGTAGCTATATTTAGTGAGCCCGGCGGTGCTTCTTCCATGCGACTTTCTGCTTCTTCTTTTATCTTTGAGAGAAATGCATACTCAGCTCTCGCTATTTCTATCATTTTCTTAATATCATTCAATTATTTCATCATTCCTTTCGTTCTAATATTCTTGCGAAGTCATGATATTTCATGCATATTCACGGGTGGCGCTTCCTTGCTTGCTTTTTCCGCCCCTGGCTTCATGCATATTCGCGGGTAGCGCT
>DCHL01000186.1:0-8699 GCA_002317595.1 Lachnospiraceae bacterium UBA1753
CATTAATCCATCTGTCTTTATAGAACACTTTATCGTAATCAGATTCCTCATCAAGCTCACTCAGTTTATATTTCTTGTTACTTCCCGGAAGATACCACCCATCATCGTCAAGACAGAAATCCTGTAAAAATCCTTTCAGTTTTTTGATGGACTGAGTAGTCACAAATCCTCTTCCCTGAATGCTGTTGAACTTTCTATTTGCAGTAGATGAAAGTCCTGCATCGGTACATACGATGAAATCAGAAGTCTTATAGTCTTTAATTATTTTTTGCTCAAGCGGAGACATGGAAGGCTGCTCGTTCTGATTGCCGTCAAAAACAGAGAAAGCAAGGGGAATACCATCTGCGTCCATAAACATACCCATTTGGACGATAGGATTTGGTCTGTGTTCCTTAGAATGACCATATTTTCTGAAATCGTCCTCATCTTCAATTTCGAAGTAGTAGTTTGTGCAGTCATAGTAGAGAACTTCTTTTTTACGTTCTATTACATTCTGAGAGTTCTTGTATAACTCTGATTGAAAAAAATCATTTTCCTTAGCAATTACTTCAAGTGCTCTGTATATCTGATGAAGCTCGCACTTTGGTTGCTCAAGTAATCGCTGTGCACTTTCAAGAGAAGAAAGCTTGGAGCCAGGGGCGATAATTCTTGAATAAACAAGCATAGAAAGAATGTCATTCAAATCATAATCGAATTTATATTTTTCTGAAATAGAGGAACAGATCTTATTAAGCCCAAGAGAATAATAAATGTCTTGGAGAAAAAGATAACCAACATTGCAAGAACGACGAACATTTTTATCAATCAAGGCAGAAGAAGAGTATCTCATAACAATGTCCTGCTTGTGGGATTTTTCTTCCGCGGTACGCTTAGCTGCGTAATCTTTAGCCCAATCAAGCGGATCCACATCTCCACAAAGTTTTTTTATTTCTTCATGAGTTCCTATTTTTTCAACAGTTTTTGTCGTTGTTTTATTTCCAACTCGTACAGATTTGCTCAGATAATAGATTGTAGTGTTTTTGGATTTAGAAATACTAACTTTCATGGCACACCTCCATATGACTATTGTACCACATATAGCCATATATCGCCACATAGAAATGGAAAAAATTTGACAAAAAAATACAGGCTTTTCAAGGCCTGCAAGGATTTTTTTATTATTCAACTGTCAAACTACCGAAAATATCCTGAGAGCAGTAGATTTTAGAACATTTTTTCCCATTTAATACCATTGACACACAGTAATAGTCGAACTATATTTATATATATTATATTATTGTAGCGATATTATATGCTTGGAGAATGTGTGGAAAAATTATGAATAAGAATATAAGAGAAAATTTAAAACGAATCACTGCTTTTGCACTTTCAGCGTCAATGATTATTGGTATGGACAGTAATCTGGTATTAATAAATGCATATGCTGAGGAAAATAGTGAATATATTGAAGAAGATGGTGCATATGTTGAAGATACTCAGGCCGCAACTGGAATTGTTGAGTCTGAAGAAGAGCAGACTATAAATGAAACTATTGAGTCTGAAGATGAGCAGATGGCAGAAGAATGCTTAGAGCCTGAAGATATACAGACAGAAGAAATTGAGCTTTCAGAAACTAAGTATGTGGATAGTGAAGAGCATGATGGCTGGGTGTGCTTTACAAATGGCTATTTTATTAAGGCACTTTCCGTGTGTACAGAAGAGATATATTACTATAACGGACATAAGATTATTGATGAAATGGAATCGATACTTATAAGTAAATATAATTATGCTGAAGATTGCAGTGTCTGGGTAGATCCTGCTGCTTTGATGGGATTCACAGAGCTTAAGCTTGTGGCCACAAGTGATACTTCCGGCTATAATTTTACTAAGCAGGAATGGTGGAATATTGATTTGTCTGAAACCTGCAAGTTACCCAATTTGCAAAAACTATCTATGGGCGGATATTTTGGTGGCAGCACCACTGATAGCGATGGTTCTATTAGAGTGGGCGGGGATGGAAAAAAGTATTCTAATACCTTGCCTTCGACATTGACAGATTTATCCATTGAGCATCTTCAATTGACATCAATTCTTGATTTGTCAAACTGTAAAAATCTGAAAAATCTGACAATTAGCGATTTGAAGTATAAAAATGAGGTTTTAACCGATTCGAGTCGTAAAAATTATACAGGATTTTATGAGCTAAAAGGTTTAGATCAGACAGATGACCTGATAAGTGTTTCATTTTATAATACAAATATACAGAAAATTAATTTATCCAACGCTGTATCAGATGAGGCTATGGCATCAGGCCTCCAGATAAAAGTAACTGAGTGTCCTGAATTGACTGAGATTAATCTTGGTGGTTATTCGCCAAAGGCTATAAAGTACAAAGATTCGACTACAAAAGAATTTGTATATGAAACTTCCTTTAGAAAATGTGTAAAACTTGAGAAATTAGTCATTGAACATGGAAAATGTACATATGATGAGATTTTGAACCTGAAGGAATGTGATTCGTTAAAATATTTAAAATTATGTTATTCTTTCGACAATGCCAACAGTTTTCTTACCATTGATTCAATGGGTGTTGTAAGCAGTGCTACTGGATATTGCAGTTTGAGTTTTTCAGATAGTTCAACCAACAAATATATTATGAAGGCAATGACAGGCACCTTCATGGATAATTATGCCAAAAAACCAGAAAATGCACATTTGTTTGAAAAAGTTGATTCGGTTGATTCTAAACCTAAATATATTGTTTTTGCACAGGATAAGGAAAAATTTGAAAAATACAAAAAAAACAGAGACTATGAAATGCTCCCTATAACCCTGAAGGTTGGGGAAGAAATAGAAGCCTATAAAAAAGATGAGTACAATAATAAAATACTTTTTGGTTATGATGAAGTGTATTTTTATGCGGAGGATTATTCTCTTCTGCCAAACATTAAGCTTGCCACTGACAATATTGCAAGCACTACGAAGTATTCTTACTCTATAAATCGTGTACAACAGTCCGCAAGAGAACCAATAGGCGCAGATGAGCCTGTAATATCTTATGATGCTGCCACGAGTCATCTTAAAGCAACCTCTCCAGGTATTGCTAAACTTACCATTACCGTTGGTACGGGAGAGGATACTGTATCATTGACACAAAACATAATTGTTAATGCACCAATTACATCAATTGCATTAAATGATACAGATTCAAAGAATGAGTCTACACCTAGAACAGAATTCGATTCAGGCAAATATTATTTTGATGTTACAATGGGAGTTGATGATGCAGATAAGGATTTAGTAGATGCAGCAGACGAAGTATTTCCAAATACCCGTCAGCTAAATGGTGTAAGCGGAATGACACGTTTAACAATAGGTGGTGTTGCATGGCATGTATATAAAAAGGATAGTGCAGGTAACTGGAATCATGTATATGGTGCAGGTGGTCCGACTTCGGATGGTATTAGAGTTTGTGATAGTAGCATAACACGTAATAAAACCGATGGTACTTTAACGCGTACAGCATTAATTGATGTTGATTCTAAAACTGGCGGCGGTCAGTATAAGATTGTTGGAAGATTAACTGACAATGATAAAAACGGAAAATTTAAAAATATTCCCGACAGAGATGTTGGGGTGGTTGGCATACATCCATTTGACGACAGATTTCTATGGACAGAGCCTTATTATTTCACGGTAGCCAGTGTTGGACTTGATACAGATACAATTTATTATGAGTATAGAGATCGAAATCAAGCAGCGCATGACTCTCATAAAAAAATCGATGAAGCGCATATAGAGCTTCCTCTTTTAGGTGATAACTATAAGGTTGGGGATATACAGATCGCACATAAGTCTGACTTTGATGAAATCTTAAGTTTTAATCAGATTGGAAATACTATGACTGTTGCCTTTGATAATTCTGTGTCACAGAATAAGATTGCAGAATTTATGCTTGATGAGTCGGATAGTTTTTCGCATACACAATTAGAAGTGGATGTACCAGTATATCTAGCAGATGGAGTAACGTTAAAAAAGAATTATCATAAAACTATCGCCCTTAAGGCAATGTTTACTGTGGATTACGAATATGCTGGTGGAAAAATGCCAAAGGATGAAAACAATTGGGATCGATATTATGTACCACTTTCTGATAACTTTGGTTCGATTTCATTAGCTATTTCAGATTGTCCAGTAAGAAATGGTTACACGTTTGCAGGCTGGTATTCCACGGTTGGAGATAAGGAAATAGAGGTAAAACAGCTTGCCAAAGATGTCATGGGAAATACTTTACTTACCGCCCATTGGAAGCCAATCGAGTACGCTGTGAATTATAAGCTAAATCACGGAACAAATCATCTGGATAATCCTTCAGTGTATACTATTGAAGGAGATACTTCTGTTTCAGGCAATGCAATTGCACTTAAGGATCCTACAAGAGTAGGACACACATTCATTGGATGGTTTTTGTCAGAGGATGCAACCGAACCCGTGACAGAGATTAAGCCGGGAAATGTCGGAGATATTACCCTGTATGCCAGATGGCGGATGAATTCAGAACATGTGCATGATTACGTTGTGGGTGAGGATGTTGCGCCAACCTGCGAAGAAAAGGGATTACATGCTGGTCTGGTATGTTCTACCTGCTCCGAACCGCTTGAGGACCAGGTTATTATAGCGCCGCTTGGACATAAGTATGATGAGGGAACTGTTGAGAAGCTGCCTACGGATGAAGAAGAGGGAAGCATAATCTACCATTGTATCAGACCGGGCTGTAATCATACTGAATCGAGAGTGATTCCAATAGTTGAAGATTTTGGAGAGTTTCTGATTGAGGATGCGATTGATATTCCTGAACTAGATAATCTTTCAGATTCCACAATTACAGTAAAGGGTATTAAGAATGAGGCTCAGTACACGGGTAAGAACATTACGTTTGACATAAGAGTCTATGCTGGTAAGAAGATGCTAAAAGAGGGCAGGGACTATTCTGTTAAGTATGTCAATAACAAAAATGTTCCTGCAGCAGATGCAGAAGAGTCAAAGAAACCTGCAGTGATAATTACAGGAAAGGGTGAGTATAAAGATACGACAAAGTATGAATTTACGCCTCAGTACTTTGATATCACGCCAGTTGATCTTGAGACACTTTTGTCCACAAATCATGTATTTGTATCTCGTGGTCAGACAACGGTTTCTGAAGGCAAAAAACTTGTGAAGCCTGTGCCGTCCATTGTGATAAACGGAAAGAAGCTTGCGAAGAAGAATTATGACGTAAGTTACTGTGAAGGAAATCCGGAAGGGATTGACAGGAGCGTAGCAGGTACATACGAGATTACTCTTACTGGAGAGGGCAACTATACTGGCAGTGTGATTTCATACTTCGAGGTTGTTGATTCTGCACCTCTTATTTCAAAAGCTTCTGTGAAGAACATTGTAAAGAAGCTTCCATATAACTGTGGAGTGGCAGTATGCCAGCCCAATCCTGAGGTGAAATGTCGAATCAATAATGAGAGCGTCATTTTGGAGAAAGACGTTGACTACATTGTTCGCTATAGCAATAATCAGGATATTGGAACGGCCACGATGATTATCATGGCAAAGCCGGGAAATGCAAGAGGGCTTGTAGGTCAGAAGACTATAAATTACAAAATTGTCGGTTCTTCCATGAAAAAGCTTACCTACACCTATGATTCGAGTGTAGACTTCACAGGCGAGAGTATTCGTCCGGCACTTGTTATTCATGATAATAATTCGGACTGGGACCTCGTGCGAGGCACTGACTTCGATATTGAGTATCTGAAAAATGTTCAGGCTGGCAAGGCAACTATGATTATTAGTGGACTGGGAAGCTACAGTGGAACGGTAAAGAAGACTTTCAAGATAAAGGCTATTGACCTTGGTGCGAATGAAGGAATTGCTGCATCCATAGTACCAGGTTCCGTAAAGAAGGAGACTGAGGGTAAGCTTAAGGATAAGTACAGCGCAGAGGTTAATGTCACCTATAATGGAAGAGCCCTTATTATGGACAGAGATTATACAGTTACCTTTAAGAACAACTCAAAGTCTGGCAAGGCAACAGATGGAGCAAAGGCACCGCAGGTTGTTATAAAAGGAAAGGGTAATTATACAAAGACATTAAGTGTACCATTTGATATTCCATAGTTCGAGAGGGTCTGGCGATGAAAAGCCAGACCCTTTTCAAGATAAGGACAGCAATGATTTCTGATTCGAAGAACAAAAAAGATAATAGGGAGGAGCTCTTTGAGAAGATGCCTGTCTGGAAGGCAATATACACATTGACACTTCCCATGGTGATTGGTTCTATCGTATCAATGGTCTACAACCTGTCGGACACATACTTTGTAGGGGAACTGGCAGACCCTGTTCAGAACGCTGCAATCACCCTGGCAACACCTGCGGTTGTGCTGTTCTACGGCGTTACCAATCTGTTTGGACTTGGCGCATCCAGTCAGATGAGCAGGAGTATGGACATATCTGGGGAGCAGCCCTTGATGTGACATTCCCGGAACCACTTCCAGCAGGACACCCACTCTGGAGTAATCCTAAGTGCATGATCACACCTCATACCTCGGGGGCGACCTTTGGCCAGATTGATGCAACGGAGGAACTGCTGTGTGGCATTGTATGCGACAACCTATCAAGGTACTGCAGCGGTACAGAGATACGGAACAGGATATATTAATCCCATCCGTTGCACAGAAGTTTCCTAATCAGCTGATTTGTGGTAAAATCAAAGGGATTTTGTATTATTAAGCACTGAACATATCGCGAGTGCCGCTCAACAGAGCATATCGCGAATGCTTCTCGGCTTGACAAAATCTATCATAATTAATAAAATAGCATTGCTATATTTGTGTGGAAGATTGGGGGATATATATGGCAAGAAATGTTGAGCGCGATGCCAGGGAGGCAGAGCGCAGAAGGAACCAGCTCATTGAGGCTGGCTTCAGGTTGTTTTCCAGTAAGGGTATTGAAATCGTCAGCCTTCAGTCAGTGGCTGATGAAGCGCATGTCGGTATCGCGACAGTCTATAATTATTACAAGAACAAGGAAAATCTACTTGTTGCGATAAGTGCGTATATGTGGAGAAGTGTTTATGATGCAGCTTTTGAGAAGCTTGGTGAAGATACAAGAGACCGTATGAATGCATATCAGATGCTTGAGTATTATATTGATCACATAATCAGCATTTACCATGAGCATCCTGAAATCCTTAAATTCAGTAGTGATTACAAGACCTATATCTGTCGTAAGGGGATTTCTGGAATTGGCGTTGAGAAACAGTTATCTGCACTTGCTCCGCTCAATAATCTTTTTCATGAAAAATATGAGAAGGCAAAGACTGACGGAAGCATAAGGACAGACATTCCAGAAAATCAGCTCTTTACAACTGTTGCTATTACAATGCTCGGCATGTCTGAGCGTTACGCACAGGGCCTGGTATGGGCTATGGAAGACAGTAATGATTATTCCAGAGAACTTTCATATCTCAAGGAGATGCTCCTTATGTGGGTGAAGGGATAGATATTCTGTGACCTTGACTTAGAAGTGCATTGATCTGAGAAGCGAAGTAATCTGTGTTTGGAAGTGCACAAACCTGGGAGATGAGGCATGAGAGATAGAAATTCAAAATCAGAACATGAAAAATGGGGGCAGGTAGTAGTATCTGCCCAGTTTGTTATTGCTCTGGTTGTATTTCTGACGGAGGTTGTCAACAACCTTCTGCTCTATGTGACGCGGTCTCAGGGGTATGGACCTGATACGATTATCATGAAGCTTCTGCGCTATCTGGTGCTCACATCCTCTGTCAATTTTGTGATTTATATTATGAGCAGAATTGTGGAAAGCAGAGATGAGAATGAGAAGAGAAGGCGATTCCTGCTCTTATTTTTTACCACCTTGATGTGTACCAATGTGGCGTTTTCACACTATCAGTTTGCGTCGGCTCTGGCGATTTTTGTTGTCCCCATTATTATCAGCATTATGTATGAGGACTGGAAGCTGTCCGTCTTTACACTGGCAGTGTCTTTGGGCGGTGAGACTGTCGCGGTTGTGGCAAGGGCTACGGACAGCGGGTACAACAAGGACATTGGTCCAGAGGCTGCTATAGCCTACTCGCTTGTGATTTCAGTATTTATTTTCGCAAAGCTCATATATGGCGCACTGGAGAACCGACGCAATGAGGTTCGGCAGGCTGTCATTGAGGCTGAGAAGGCCAACCTGGCGAATGAGAAGATGGTATTTTCCTTCAGGATGCTGGAGACGCTGGCTGGAACGATTGACGCTAAGGATAGGTATACAAATGGCCATTCCATGAGGGTTGCAATTTATGCGACGAAGTTGGCGGATGCTCTGGGATGGGATGCTGACAGGATTGCCCAGCTCAGATATGAGGCGATACTTCATGATATCGGCAAGATTGGAGTGCCGGATATCATTCTGAACAAGCCGGCTAAACTGTCTCAGATGGAATTTGACCTGGTCAAGTCACACACGGTTGTGGGCTCCAATATCCTGAAAAATATGGTGGCCGTTCCTGGGGCGGCGGAAGTGGCAAGAAGCCACCACGAGCGCTATGATGGAACGGGGTATCCTTCGGGACTTAAGGGAAATGAGATCTCTGAGAATGCGCGCATCGTCTGCATTGCGGATGCCTATGATGCAATGAGTTCAGACAGGATATATAGAAAGGC
>DCHL01000186.1:8718-30120 GCA_002317595.1 Lachnospiraceae bacterium UBA1753
AGGCATGAGCTTGTGGATGGCCGCGGAACCCAGTTTGATCCTGAACTTCTGGATGAATTCCTCGACCTGTTTGATGAGGACCAGCTTGAAATCACAAATGATGAACTCTTTATCAATACATATGACCCTCAGCAGCAGAGTGTGCTGGAGGATATTGAGATGGTTATCGGCAAGCTCGCTTCGATGGAGGAGCAGCGCTCTTCGCTGACCGAGTTCGACAAGTTCTACGATTACATGAAGAACATCGGAATGAGGTACAATCGTTCTATTGAGGTGCTGTCGATTGATGTGGTGACAGAACCAGTAGAGATTCACGCTGAAATTGAGGAGAAGGAAAAGGCGGTATCTGATATCCTGCAGATGGTCATAAGAAAAAATATCAGGGCCGTGGATGTGTATTACAAGTACTCAAATATCAGGCATATGATTATTCTGCTCGATGCAGGAGTTGACAACATTGATGTCATTCGCCGTAGGATACAGTATGACTTCGACCAGAGTAATATGTGCGATGACTTCAGGCTGAGCTTCTCGCTCCATGAGAGCATAGCGGCTCCGAAACATTAAATTAATAGTGAAGAATGCAGATGGCGGATGATTCTTTCTTATGAGAATTATCCGTCTTTTTGTTTGCTAAACTACAGGTTGATATTCTTTTTTGTGGAACTTGGGTAGAATGTGAATGCAGTATCGGATAAGGCAGAAAATTGCCAAGTAAAAGGCAGAACAACGCCTCGGGAGTAGTGAGAAGAAGGAGGGATAATATGTCAGATAACAGTGTTTTTATGAGATATAGAGAACGGCAGAGGGAGCGCGCAATGGAGCGCATGGGAGAGCGTGAGAATGATATGGGGGCACCATTCTACAGTGCGGAATATAAGGCTGATACGAATACAATCCGTCCCATGAAGCGCTACAGGTCACTCACGCCGCAGGATATCATGAGCGAGCTTAAGAAGTATGTGGTGGGTCAGGATGAGGCCTGCAGACAGATTGCCATTATGATGTACCAGCATTTCCATGGACACAGGTCCGTAGGAATCATGGCTGGCCCAACGGGTTCAGGTAAGTCGTATATTGCTGAGACACTGGCGAGGCTCTTTCCCGATGTGGTATCACTCAGGGATGTAAGTAATGTTACCAATGATGGCTGGAGCGGTGGGAAGAAGGTTGGCACTCTTTTCTCTGGCCTTAAGACGGGGCGCGGGATTAACCATGGAATTGCACCTCTAGTGGTTCTTGATGAGTGTGATAAGTTATTTTCGCCCAAGATTAATTCGGGCGGTGAGAATGTGAGCGAGTCAGTTCAGGCTGAATTCCTCTCTGTGGTGCATGGCTGTGAACTTGATGTTAAAAACAATAAGGAGTCTGACACCATTGATACAGGGAAGTGCTCAATACTTTTCGCGGGGGCCTTTGAGAAGAGGGCCATGGCTGTTGCGCATAAGGAGTCTGGAAGCTCGATAGGATTTGGCGCAAATCATGAGAAGGTTCAGTCCTACACGAAGGACATTACTATGGAGGATATCCACGAGGCAGGATGCATTACCGAGCTTTGCGGCCGTATCAATAAGCTTATCTGCCTCGCAAAGATGGATGAAGGCATCTTCAGGAGAATGCTTGATGATGACAGCTGCGGGCCGCTCTGTGAGCTTCAGGGTGAGTTTGGGCTTACGATCAATTTGAGCGATGAGAAAAAGGAAGAAATTGCCAGAGAGGCATGGGAGACCGGCCTTGGAGTGAGAGGACTCAAGAACAGGCTCAGGAGCTATATTGACGAAGCAATCTGGGAAGATTGCGGAACGGACCTTGTAGACGTCTGTTAGGAGGTTGGGTATGTTATTTGTTAAGTATAGAAAAAAGAAGTATGATGGCTCTAATGTGGAAATTGGTGTTAAGGACGTGTATGAGATTCCTGAACTCCGAAGGATGCTCAAGGACTCGTTCATGATTGAGAATCCAGCAGTGAGATTTTCTGAGCGAAGGGCGGGGAGACTGATGGAGGACATGCCCCAGGCGGACGTGGAAGCGGAGACGGAAATCATCGGTATTCTCACAGATCTGTGGGAAGATAATGATGGGCATTCCAGAATGGAAGAGAATGTTCTTGTCATCTTAAGCAGAGTCTTTCAGAAGTATGTCGAGGCAATGCAGGAGAACGAGAGACTGCGCGAAATCCTTGCTGGAGACGATGATCTTTCCTTCGAAGATGAAGATGAACTGCCGTTTGGTTAGGATATGCTGATGAGTCTACATCAGAAGTCTACAGTAGATGAATCAGAATCATATAGCAGATGGTCCCGGCTCCGATGGAGATAAGCATATTTTTTCTCCAGAAATGAACCAGCGCTGTGATTACAATGGCAATCGCCTCGGGAATACCGTGGCTTCCAGTAAGGAGGCTCACATCCTTGAGGCAGTAGATTACCAGAATTGAAAAAACTGCAGACGGAAGAAAGCGGCCGAGATAGTTTATGTACTCGGGCGCTTTTTTATTTTCCCTGAAAATGAGAAACGGCAGGAAACGGGTAGCCATTGTCCCAAGGACGCACATGGCAATTGTGATTATCTGCTGGGTAAGTGTCATTTTTTATCCTCCTGTTCAGCCTTCTCAAAGGGCCTGCGAAGCAGGGTGAGCAGAGCGATGACGGTTATCATGGTAGGAATCATGAAGGAGTCGGAGCCAAAGACCAGAAGACATACAATAGCTGCGATAAGGCCGATAAAGGCTGATGCGTGACGCTTATCCTTAGCCCATTGCTCTAAGAATATGACAACGAACATGGCGGTCATGACGAAGCTGAGTCCCTCAGTGTCAAAGGGAAGATGGGAGCCAATAAGTCCACCTGTGGTAGCTGCGCTGACCCAGTATATCTGGTTGAGGAGGGTTACAAAGAACATAAACCAGCCCTTGTCCACACCCTCGGGAATGTCGGCTGTATAATTAATGGAAAAGGTTTCGTCGCAGAGTCCGAAGATGAGATAGAACTTCTTTAGTCCCATTCCTTTGAACTTTTCAAGCATCGACAGGCCGTAGAAGAGATGCCTTGCCTGAATCAGCACTGCCATGGTGAGCGCTGCAAGAGGGGCGAAGGGGCTTAGAAGCATTTCTACTGCCACAAACTCCAGCGAGCCGCCGAAAATTACCATGCTCATGACGAGCGGGTAGGTGAAGGGGAACCCGGATATGCTCATGTATATTCCATAGGCCAGCCCCAAAAACCAGAAGCCGGTCAGGATCGGCAGCGTATAAGGGAAGGCTGCCTTGAAAGCTTTTAATTTCATTTTGTATTTCTCCGAAAAACAGACTGAGAAGATTATACAACAATCTCTTTAGTGTATACAATTAGAAATATTATTTATAAAGTGTGTTAAGTACGATAATTTTGTGTTATCATTAGTGGGCTTTGGAGAGATATTGTGGAAGGATATTATGAACAGAGTACAGTGGTTTTTTAAAGGATTAAAAAATGGTATTCCGATCTGTCTCGGATACTTTGCAGTTTCGTTTGCACTGGGAATCAGCGCCAGGAATATCGGCCTTGATGCGCCCCAGTCTTTCTTTATGTCTTTTTCGATGGTGGCGAGTGCAGGGGAGTTTGCTGCCCTCAATCTGATTGCATCAGGCGCTGGAGTGCTTGAGATGATTCTCACCTGTGCCATCGTAAATCTTAGATATTTTCTTATGAGCTGTTCCATGACGCAGAAGCTCTCACAGGACACCTCGTTCCTGCACAGATTCCCGCTTGCATACTGTATGACAGATGAGATTTTCGGTCTGTCCGTGAGTGTGGAGGGGTTCCTTGAGCCGGTATATACATATGGAATAACGGCAATCTCTGTATTTGGCTGGTGCCTTGGAACGGTACTGGGAGTTCTTGTGGGCAATATCCTGCCTGACATAGTGACTAGTGCCCTAGGCGTTGCCATGTATGGAATGTTCCTGGCAATTATCATCCCTCCCGCAAGGAAGGACCGGTTCATAGCCGCAATCGTGATTGCTTCAATGGCGTCAAGCTATGCATTTTCAGTGCTCCCCGTGCTGAAAAATATATCATCAGGTTTCAGGGTTATTATTCTCACTGCAGTTCTTGCGGGAATTGCGGCGGCAGTCAAGCCGATTGAGGAAGATGACAGTAATGGGGAGGCAGCGTAATGTTTGATAATATGTATGTTAAATTAATAATCATGGCATGCTCGATATATGCCATCAGGCTTATGCCTTTTCTTTTTCTCAAGAAGCCTATTAAGAACAGGTGGTTCAAATCATTTCTGTACTATGTGCCCTTCGTGACTCTGGCAGTGATGACATTCCCTGATATGGTTAATGCCTGCGTTAACCCTATTGCGGGTTTTATTGTGCTGGGTGTCGGACTCGTCAGCGCATGGGTTATCGGGGATCTCTTTACAGTGGCTGTGGGCTGCTGCATAGCTGCCTTTATCACAGGATTTATCTGGTAATTTTTTTCTCAAAACAACAATTTCATAGTAAAAAATGCAACTTATATCATACAAAATGCATTTCACCCTATTTTAGTGGACGTGGGGGAAAGTATGGTTTAATCTTCCAAATGTAAAGAAAAACAAAACATAATTGTTCCGTCTGATCCGAAAATGAGGTTCGGATTATTAGAGCGGAAAGAGGAGTGTGGAAAGACATGAAGATTAGAAAAATACTTGTTTCCTTATGTTTGGGAATGGTTTTCAGTGTGAGTGCTGCGTCGGCAGTATTTGCAGCTCAGGACGCGGAGGTTATTGATGATAAGGTCGGTAATCAGTTCGGAGCAGGATATAATGTTGATCTCGGCGGTGACGTGCTTGATGTGTGCGGCGCAGGATACAATGTGAAGCTTAAGGATACAACAGCAGAGGGTTCTGCTGCACTTGCAGGATATTCTGTTGACGTGGATGACACCGTTGTTGGTGGAAGCTTCTTTGCAGCAGGTTGCAACGTTGATTTTGACAACTGTAATGTAGAGAACAACATCATTGCAACTGGTAATTCTATTTCTATTGATGCCGCAAGCTCTGCGAAGAGCATGAGACTCGCAGGAGCATCTGTTACGTATGATGGAACAGCTGATTACATCTGCATCGATGCTGACCACGTTGAGATTAACGGAATCGTAAATGGTGATGCCGAAATCGAAGCAGCAAGCGTTTCTTTCGGTGACAATGCGAAAATCACAGGAAACCTTAAGCTCAGTGCCAAGGAAGAGCCTTCCGTAAGTGGAAAGGTTGATGGTGAGTACAGTTTTACAGAACTAAAGACTCAGGAAGAAATCGCAGCTGAGAATGAGGTTGCCGTGAAGAGCAATACTTCAATTGGAAAGAAGATTGCCGGTGTCGTTGGCGGAAGAATCTACTGGATTGTAGCAATGTTCATTGCTGCAGCAGCACTTATTCTTCTGTGCGGCAAGCATATTGACGCTTCAGGCGAAGCTGTTATTGCTCAGCCTGGAAAAATTATCGGAATTGGATTTATGGCTCTGATTGGTGTGCCTGTGGCATCCCTCATCCTCGCCATAACCATAATCGGTCTGCCAAGCGCAGCGATATTGCTGACGCTCTATATAATAACTCTTTCTCTCTCCCAGACGTTTGCAGGTCTTGCGCTTGGTAGAATTCTTCTGGGAGAAAAGCTTGGAAAGCCCGTGGTTGCTTCACTCATTGGTGTTGCAGTGCTGGTAGTAGTTGATGCCATTCCCTGGGTGGGTGGACTTACATCGCTTGCTGCTGGTATCTTCACACTCGGATATATTTTTACAAAATTATCTGATAGAGGTTTCACAAAAGCGGAAACTGTTGGTACAATGGTAAATGAAGAAGTCAGTGTACCAGCTGATGAAGTGAAAGAAGAATTATAAGGAGACTTGCCTGATGGAGAAGAACTGGGTGAAAAAATTCCTGTGGGACTACATGATTGTGCAGTTCCAGGTGACGTTGTCAATCGGAGTCGTCGGGACTTTGTTTGCGAGGGATGTGGCGATTGATTTCAGATATTTTTTCCTACCCCTGGTTTTGGGAGTGATTTACATGCTGCCTTGTCTTCCGTTGTATTTCAAGGAGGATATGACGGTTATTCAGGTATGGCTTCAGAGAGTGGTTGAGCTCATTCTGATTGAAGCTGGAACGCAGTGGGCAGTCAGGCTTGTTTTCGATGACCGCATGCCGAAATTTGTTTATGTGGTACTTATCTTCTCGGTATTGATTTTTGATATCCTGACATACGTCATACGGGACTATCTTGAAATAAAGGAAGTGGATGAGTTAAACGAGAAACTATCATCAATGACTGTAGAAGAATAGATTCGATATCTTTTGATATAGGATTGGGGAGCAGAGTGTAAGGAGAGAGACATGAAGCTTATCAAGAGACAGGACGACTCTGTTAAGGAACCCGTCATCACTATTGAGTACATTAAGTGGACGGAGGAACTTGATAATATAAGCAATATGATAGAGGGGAGGCGCGCCAGCATTGCCGGATATGGCAAGGATGGTGAACTTTATCAGATAAGGACAGGAGCAATTCTGTACTTTGAGGCAGTGGGAGACCTGGTGTTTGCATACACTAAGGACTCGGTGTATGAGATAAAGCAGCGCCTGTATCAGATTGAGGAGGAGCTTAAGGGAAGTGATGTGATAAGGGCATCGAAATCGGTGCTTTTGAATATTCGTAAGATACAGAAGCTCAGGCCGGCACTGAACGGCAGGCTTTACGCAACACTGACAAATGGTGAGCAGGTAATGATCACCAGAAGCTACTCAAAAGACATTAAGGGTGTGATAATGGCTTCCTGAGGGGGAAGCCATTATTGCGTCCTATTTCTTTCTGTAAAAAATATTGCTATTCAACCAGTGTCAGGCTTGAGATGTCGGGCCTTATGGACATGGAGAAGTTTGTGTAATACACAACAAAGCCTGGCTTTGCTCCGCCGGGCTTTTTTACGTTCTTTCGCTGCAGGTAATCTACCTCGACAAGAGTCTGGTCCCTGCCCTGCGAGTAGTAGGCTGCAAGTGCGGCCGCCTCCTCGTAGACTTTATCTGGCATCTCGCCTCCGCCGGGAGCCTGGTTCTTTACTATGACATGGCTTCCGTGCAGCTTCTTGGCATGAAACCACCAGTCGCCGCCTGTGGCAAACTTAAAGGTGAGTTCATCGTTCTGAAGATTATTTTTTCCTACATACATATCATACCCGTCAGAGGAGATGTAGTGGAGCGGCTGGCTGGTTATCTTGACCTTCTTCTGGCTGTTCTTTCCCTTGTTGCCAGGGCCGTTCTTAATATTTACCTTCTTCTTGATGTAGCCGGTCTGCTCGAGCTCAAGGCGAATCTGCACAAGGTCTTCTTCGCGGAGTGCAATGTCAAGGCTTGTCAGGATGGAAGAGAGATGTTCGATCTCAGACTGAGTCTGCTCGATGAGTTCTGTCACCGCTTCCTGGGTTCTCTTAAGCTTCTGGTATTTGTCGAAATACTTCCTGCCATTCTCCTGCGGTGTAAGGGTTGGATCGAGCGGAATGGTGATATTCTCATTTGTGTAGTAGTTGAGTGCCTCCATTGACTTGGCTCCGCTCTCAACCCCGTATCCGTAGGCGTTGATGAGCTCGCCCCACACTCTGAACTTATCCTTCTTTTCTGTATCCTTAAGCTGCCTGGTCTGCAGGTCAAGCTTCTTGACGTTGCGCTCTAGGGCTGTGGTAACGACGCGTCTTAAATCAGCTGAACGCTGGCGGATTCTGGTCACAAGGTTCTTGCGTGCGTAGTATGTCTCTAGGAGCTGTGAGATACTGTCAAAGGCCTGGCTCTTACGGTCCTCGTACATTGTGAGGTGAAGGGCAGAGAAGTCCAGGGGAACTGCGCTGAAGGGGATGCCTTCTGTGTCTGCACTTATGTCGTAGATTATCTCGGGCGAGAAGTCCCTGTTCCTGATTGCGGAGATTACGCGGCCATATTTTTTGAAAATATTATCTCGCTGAATCTCGGACAGTGAAGCTGTGCCCATCTCTCCGTCGGCGCCGGCGCAGAATACTATCTCCTGAGCCATGAGAGGAGAGAAGCCTGTGATGCTGGTGTAGATTGCCTTGGCAGTACTTACTGGCTTCTGGAGCACTGTTTCATCAAACTCCTCGAAGGTTATGTCAGATGAGAGCGGGTCCATCTTCTCCATTGTATTAGGGATAAAGTACTCCCTGCCGGGAAGGACCTCGCGGACTGATGACACAAGACCTGAGATATGCTTGATTGCATCAAGTATGAAGAGGCTGCCATCTCGCTCCTCGCAGAATATTATGTTGGAGTGCTTGCCCATGAGCTCCAGTATCAGTGTCTTGCTGCACAGATCGCCCATTTCATTTAAATGCTCGACATCCATCATGATGATTCGCTCAAGTCCGGGCTGGCGCACTGCGGTAATCCTGCCTGACTGGAGGTGCTTGCGAAGAAGCATGCAGAAGCCGGGCGCGTTGGGTGGAGCCTGCTTATTGCTCTCAGTGAGGAAGGCCAGTGGAAGTGACGCGTCGGCAGAGAGCAGCAGTCGCTGCTGGCCTGCGGGTGTCTTAACTGTGATGATAAGCTCATCAGCCTCTGGCTGGATTATTTTGGATATTCTTCCTTCCTTTAATTTATCTGTCAGTTCTGCGACAAGCGCAGACACTGTAATACCGTCAAATGCCATATTTTTTCTCCATGTAATTAATCAATTACCATACTATACCACAAGCGTGGGCGTTGTGCGAGAGCAGATGGATGTTGTGAAAAATATTGACTATACAGTGCAAAAGTTCGTATAATAAAAGCACTATGATTAAAAGCAGATTTTTGAAAAACAGAATAGCTTTTATGCTTGCAGCAGTACTTTCGCTGGGGATGACTGTCACGCAGCCAGCTTCTATGATGGCGGCACCAGGAACAGTGGCTGGGGCAATCGAGAATGCCGAGAATACTGCGGCTGACGCGGTTGAGAATATAGAAGGGTTCGCTTCAGGGGATGGAGAGGGAACCATTATTTTTGAGAATCTTGATGAAGCGCCTTGGGTTCCGGAGGATGCCTTCGATGGTGAGGATGAGTCTGCTACGGGAGCAGATTACACATCTAAGTCTTATGTACCTGAGGGAATCGCAGGTGGAACGGACGCCAATTACAACACTAGGGCAAAGAATCAGGGAGCGTATGTGCTTACAGTTAGTGCTGACGGAACAGTCACCAAGAGGACTAAGGCATATCTCAATGAGACCTGTTGGTCATTCGGTTCGCTCAGTGCTTTTGAGGCCAATGCCAATCTCAAGGCTGGAAGGCAGGGAGCAGCGCTTGATTCTCCGGATTTATCAGAGAGAGCGCTTGTCTATTTCACCTATAATAATGACTTTGGCTCCAGCGACCTTGCCCAGAGGGATCCTCTCAGGACTGAGAAGAAGACCTATGGTCCACTTATGAAGGATAAGAATTATCTTACCATCGCTGTTTCATCTACTTCGGATGAGGCCAAGGTTCCGGCTACAATAGAGCAGGATTTTGCTTTTGGCGGTGCGCCGCAGTTTGCCATGGACACACTTGCCCTTGGGGTGGGACCCTCTGATGAATCGCTCGCTCCATATTCTGAAAGCGTTTCAACTAACTCAAGTGACCCGGCGCTTAAGCGTAATCTGGAAGCTGTGGCTTCTACAGCAAAGTTTGCTTCGGATTACTATCTGACCTCTGGAAGATATATTGATATGGCTCAGAAGGACCTCGTTAAGAAGATGGTTCTCAAGTATGGCTCTGTGGTTTCGACTTTTTATTATGAAAGTGCCAGCATGGTAAGCGGCAATGTAATAAGAAATGGAGTTAGCCATAAGGAGTACCTGTACAATAAGGAAACCCAGAGCACCAACCATACACTTGTTATTGTTGGCTGGGATGACGAGCTGGCATGGACAGTTAAGGGAAGTGACGGAACGGAAACTACCATTACAGGGGCCTGGCTCTGCAAGAACAGTTATGGCGAGGACTGGACGATAGATGGACTTAAGTGCCCCAGTGATAATGGATACTTCTGGGTTTCGTATAAGACAACTGACAAGAAGACTTCTAACAGCTCAGGTGTGACAACCAGAAAGGGATACACCTTTGAGGTTGAGAAGAAGGACGATGGTGCGGGAATAGTCAGCAACCGCCAGTATCAGTATGATGGTTCTGCATTTAATGCGGAAATGACTCAGGGTATTTCCTATGCCAACATCTACACGGCAGCAGACACCACGGGTACTGCAAATTCAGAGTATTTAAGGTCTGTCATGGTCAAGATGGCGACTCCTGGTTCGATTTATTCAGTCCAGCTCTACGAGAATCCTGGACTTAACACAAAGAAGAAATTTGATCCCACAACTGGAACTCCACTTCTTGCAAAGCCTGTCTGGGGCGAGGTCGAAGCAGCAGGATATTACACACTTGACCTAGGACGCGGTGTTAAGGTAAAGAGCGGTTCGAAGGTTGCGGTTGTTGTCAATCTCTATAGGAAGAAGGTCACTGATGATGAGCCTGCAATATTCGGAGGCATATCGGGCAGTTATAAGATGACTGTTCTCCCGGATGGCAAGGTTATAAAGGCTAATTCTAAGCTCAGCAGTGGAACTGAGTGTACAATCGGATTTTTTAAGTGTGCTAACAGTTCCGCGAAGGAATGCAGTTATTATCTGACTTCAGATGGTCTCTGGCATGATTTCTATTCTGAGTCAACAGGAGCACCCCGAATCAAGCTGAGGACCGTGCTTTCATCTGCTGACGAGGCATACGTAAGTCCTTCGTCTGACGAAGTAATTGAACATTATGAGAAGAGTCCTGCAAAGCCTGAACTCCCTGATGAGCCACTTATATCAATTGTCAGCGAGAAGAAACAGTCAGGTTCGACAAGGATTTATGTCGGGCAGCATGCGCGAATTACAGTTCCTGATGGTGAGAGTGATGCGGTGTGGACGTCCTCAAAGCCGCAGTATGTTACCGTTGATGACAATGGATATGTAACAGGAATCAAGAAGGGCAAGTCCGTTATTACAGCCCGCGTTGACGGCGTGGAATATAAGCATACGGTTGTGGTCAGGAATCCATTCATGGTTTCCAAGACAATAAGAAGCAATGTGACCGAGAACTGGACTCCGCTAATTAACGGCGGCAAGTTCCAGACCAAGGAGTGGACGTCATCGAAGCCTGCGGTAGTTGAGATAGACCCTGTCACAGGCCGATACAAGGCACTGAAGAGGGGTACTTCAATTATTACCGTGACCATGCCGAGTAACAGGCTTAGGACCAAGGTTATTGTCCCTGCTCTTAAGCTTAAGCGAAATAAGATGGTGATGGCTCCTGAGGCAGATGAGAGACAGATTCTGTTCACGACGACATTGTTCAGTGACCCGACCTTTGAGTCCAGCGATGAGAATGTGGCGACGGTCGACGAGGAGGGCGTTGTCCATGCCGAGGGAAATGGCAAGGCAATAATCACGGTCACTGTTGAAGGAACAACACTTAGGTGCAAAATAACTGTTAAGGGTTTTGAGGTGGAATAAGACATGGTTAAAAGTATGACTGGCTTTGGTAGAGGGGAAGCCTCTGACAAGGCCCGCAAAATCACGGTTGAGATGAAGTCGGTTAATCACAGATATCTTGACCTGGGTGTGAAGACGCCAAAGAAGCTGGCAATGTTTGAATCCAATATCAGAGAGGTTCTTAAAGAGTATGCCGAGCGAGGCAAGGTTGATGTGTACATCACCTACGAAGTGCTCGACGAGGCTGAGGGTTCAGTTCATTATAACAGGCAGATTGCCAAGGAATACCTGGCATACATGAAGGAGATGGCCGAGGAATTTGGTCTTGATAATGACATCCGTGTATCGTCTCTTTCAAGATTTCCTGATGTGTTCTCGCTGGAAGAGGCTGAAATCGACGAGGAAGAGGTCTGGAAGACTCTTGAGACTGCGTTCAGGGCTGCCTGCTCACAGTTTGTTGAAGCCCGCTCGCGTGAGGGCGAGAAGCTGAAGAATGATCTTCTTGACAAGCTTAATATAATGAGAAAGGATGTTGCACTCATCGAGGAGCGTTCACCGCAGATTGTTGCTGAATACAGGGAGAAGCTCAGGAATAAGGTTGAGGAGCTTCTTGGCGACACCCAGATTGAGGAGAGCCGTCTTGTGACTGAAGTCACAATTTTTGCTGACAAGGTGGCAGTTGACGAGGAAATCGTGCGTCTCAAGGCCCACATTGATGCGATGGAGCGTGAGCTTAAGAAGGATGGTGCTGTTGGAAGGAAGCTTGATTTCCTTGCACAGGAGATGAACCGTGAAGCAAATACGACGCTTTCTAAGGCGAACGACCTTACACTGTCAGATGTTGCAATAGAGCTTAAGACTCTTATTGAAAAAATAAGAGAGCAGATTCAGAATCTGGAATAGGAGCGAAATGGATAAGCACGGACATTTAATTGTAGTATCGGGATTCGCAGGAACCGGTAAGGGAACGCTGATGAAGCTTCTGCTCGAGCGTTATGATGATTATGTGCTCTCAGTGTCTGCAACGACCCGCGCACCCCGTGAGGGAGAGCAGGATGGTGTTCATTATTTTTTCAAGACAAAGGAAGAATTTGAACAGATGATTGCGGCTGGTGAGCTACTCGAGCATGCTCAGTATGTGGGTAATTACTACGGAACGCCCAAGGCATTTGTCGACGCCAAGAAAGCCGAAGGCCGTGATGTGATTCTTGAGATTGAGATTCAGGGCGCCCTTAATATAAAGGCCGAGTACCCTGATGCAATCCTTCTCTTTGTTGTCCCGCCCAGCGCCCAGGTACTCAGGCAGAGGCTTGAAGGCAGAGGGACCGAGACCCAGGAGGTCATTGAGCAGAGACTTAAGCGTGCCTGCGAGGAGGCAGAGGGCATAGAGAATTACGATTACATTATCGTAAATGATGACCTTGATGTCTGTGTTGAGCAGATGCACCAGATAATAAAGGCTGCGCATTTTTCGCCGCTTCGCCGCAGGGAATTCCTCAACCAGTTGAGACAGGGTTTGCAGGATTTCAAAAAATAGGTAATAATAACATTAATGTTAATGATAAAAGAAAAAGGAGATTAGACATGTTACACCCTTCATATTCAGATCTTATGGACGTAGTTAACAGCGGGGCTGAGGATTCAGAGCATCCCGTAGTAAACAGCAGATATTCAATCGTTCTTGCAACAGCAAAGAGAGCACGCCAGCTTGTTGACGGCGCACAGCCACTCGTTGATGAGGCTGTTAAGGATGGCAAGCCCAAGAAGGCTCTTTCAATCGCAGTTGAAGAAGTTAATTCAGGAACAGTTAAGATCCTTTCAGAGGACGATACAGAGGAATAGTTTGATGGGGGCTTTTGACAGGCCCCCTTTTTCAGATTTTTATGGAAAAAATATTATTTATCTCTCTTGGCTGTGATAAGAACCTTGTTGATTCCGAGCAGATGATCGGTCTGCTTTCTGAAAATGGATACGAGTTCACTGACGATGAGAATGAGGCAGATGTTATTGTTGTCAATTCCTGCTGCTTCATCGGGGATGCCAAGGAAGAGAGTATTAACACAATTATACAGATGGGACAGCTCAAGGAGACTGGCAGGCTCAAGGGACTTATCGTAACTGGATGCCTTGCGCAGCGCTATGCATCCGAGATACAGGAGGATATCCCAGAAGTTGACGCCATATTAGGTACAACGGCCTTTGATGATATTCTTGAGTGCGTGAATAATGTGCTTTCTGGCAACAGGAACTTTGAGACCAAGGACATCAACCGACTTACCTATCTGAAGGGACACCGCGCTGTAACTACAGGCGGTCACTATGCGTATCTCAAGATTTCTGATGGCTGTGACAAGCGATGTACATACTGCATCATTCCCAAGGTGAGAGGCTCACACCGCTCAGTGCCCATGGAGACGCTTCTTGAGGATGCAGCGGCTCTTGCTGAGCAGGGGGTGAAGGAACTCATCCTTGTTGCACAGGAGACCACGGTGTACGGCAAGGATCTGTACGGCGAGAAGAAGCTTCCTGAGCTTCTTGGCAAACTGTCAGACATTGACGGTATCGAGTGGATCAGAATTCTCTACTGTTACCCAGAGGAGATTACAGAGGAACTGATTGCAGCAATCCGAGATAACAGTAAGGTATGCCACTATTTGGATATTCCCATCCAGAGTGCTTCTGATAATATCCTTAAGAAGATGGGACGCCGAACCAATCAGGCGGACCTTAGAAGAATCATCGGAAGACTTCGCGAGGAGATTCCGGATATTGCGCTTCGTACTACCCTTATTTCAGGATTCCCTGGAGAGACTGACGAGGAGCACGAAGAGACCTGTGAATTTGTCAATGAGATAGAATTTGACAGGCTTGGAGTGTTTACATATTCGCCTGAAGAAGGTACAAGGGCATTTGATTTTCCCGACCAGATTGATGAGGACACAAAGCTTGACAGACAGGCCGAACTCATGGAACTCCAGCAGGAGATTGCCTTTGAGAAGGCTGAGAGTCTCAAGGGTACCGAGCTGCTTGCATTCGTCGAGGGCAAGGTTGCCGATGAGGACGCATATGTGGCAAGGACCTACAGGGATGCCCCTGGCGTGGATGGCCTTCTGTTCATTAACACAACAGAGAATCTCATGACGGGAGATTTTGCAAGGGTAAGGGTTACTGGTTCCTATGAGTATGACCTCATTGGGGAACTTATTTAGAATGAGAAACTGCGTGAAGCTGTATATTTTTTCCGCAGAAATGTGAGGTAATATGAATCTGCCTAACAAATTAACGGTATTAAGGGTTATAATGATACCCTTTTACGTATTTTTTCAAATGACAAATGTCCTTGGGGACAATACAAAGTGGGTTGCTTTTGCGATTTTCGTCGTGGCTTCGCTAACGGATTTACTTGATGGAAAAATTGCGAGAAAATACAATCTGGTGACAAACTTCGGTAAGTTCATGGACCCTTTGGCTGACAAGCTTCTTGTGTGTTCTGCACTTATCTGTTTTGTGGAGCTTGGTGCCCTGCGCGCCTGGGTTGTAATCATTATTGTTGCAAGAGAATTCATCATAAGTGGATTCCGTCTTGTGGCGGCTGAGCAGGGAACTGTAATTGCAGCAAGCTACTGGGGCAAGTTCAAGACTACCTTCCAGATGCTGATGATTATCCTGCTTATTATTGATATTGAGAAGCTTTATTTTATATCATCAATTGTTACTTTGATAGCTGTTGCACTCACTGTCATTTCGCTTGTCGATTACCTCAAGAAGAACTGGCAGGTTATGGCAAAGGGAGGCTTTTAAATGAATGCTGAGCTGATTTTTGTTGGAACAGAACTGCTGCTTGGAAACATCACAAACACAAACGGTGTATTCCTTGCTCAGGAACTTGCAAATCTTGGAATGCCCTGTTATTACCAGACGATAGTGGGAGATAACGAGGAGCGTCTTTCGGCAACCATTAAACAGGCTGTTGAGCGCTCTGAGGTTGTTATTCTCTGCGGAGGTCTTGGACCTACGGAGGATGACCTCACTAAAGAGACTGCCGCTGCCGTATGCGGTAGGAAGCTCGTGATGGATGAGACGGTCCGTGCTGGAATTGAAGAGTACCTTACAACTCACGGGTATAAGATTACAGAGAATAATTTTAAGCAGGCCCTGATGCCTGAGGGGGCAACAGTGGTTCCTAATGCGAATGGTACTGCGCCGGGCGTGATTATCGAGACCGAGACGAGTCGTGTGATTCTGCTTCCTGGACCTCCCGGAGAGATGATTCCGATGTTCAAGGAGCACATCAGGACTTACCTTGACAAGCTTACCCCTGGAACTATTGTGTCTCAGATGGTAAAGGTGTGCGGAATTGGGGAATCTCTTGCCGAGACGATGGCAAAGGATCTTATTGATGGGCAGAAGAACCCTACGATTGCCACTTATGCAAAGACTGGGGAAGTTCACTTCCGTGTCACTGCCATGGCTGAAAATGAGAAGGAAGGTCTCAAGCTCATCAAGCCCGTTGTGAAGGAACTTAAGGTCAGGTTTGGCGCCAATATCTATTCGACTGATGCTGATACGACTCTTGAGAAGGCTGTGGTTGATCTTCTCAAGGAGAATGACCTAACTGTTACAACGGCTGAGTCCTGCACTGGTGGAATGCTCGCATCCAGAATAGTTGGAATACCAGGTGCATCTGATATGTTCAAGGAAGGCGTCGTGACTTATTCCAATAAGGCAAAGCGCAAGTACCTTGGTGTCCGTAAGTCGACAATCGTAAAGTATGGCGCTGTCAGCGAGCAGACTGCAAGAGAGATGGCAAAGGGTGGCTGCGATACAACTAAGTCTGATGCCTGTGTGGGAATCACAGGAATTGCAGGTCCTGACGGCGGCACTCCTGAGAAACCGGTAGGCCTTGTGTACATTGGTGTGTGTGTCTGCGGTAATACTCTTGTGAAGGAGTACAGATTCTCTGGAAACAGGACGACAATCCGTGAGGCGGCAACTTCAGCTGCACTCATCCAGCTCAGGGAATGTCTTCTTTCATATTTTTCTGAAGTGACATTTGGAAAAGATAAAAAGAAGAAATAAATCTCAAAAATAGAATCAAAGAAATAAAATTGCAGTTGATTTTTCTGTAAAAGATATTTATATTTATTTCACAGGTCTCCGGGAGATCGGGGACCTGTGAATCATATCTGCTTACATATCAAGGCATTCGCCACTTTTTTCAGGCAGATTTGTAATTTCATAGAAAGGAGGGGCCGAAGGCTTAGATGGTGCACCTGGGGTGAAAAAATGTACACCCTGTGCTGTAACTTATGGATGTGGCCGGTGATGTTGACAATATTGTTAAAAAGTGTTGACAAAATCGAACACATGTTTTAGTATCATAAATGTGTAGACGAACAGATGTTCGCGATGTTGGAGGATTCATACTATATGGAAAGAGAAGATAAGCAGAAGGCATTGGATGCGGCTCTTGCGCAGATTGAGAAGCAGTTTGGTAAGGGATCAGTTATGAAGCTGGGAGACAGTGGGAAGAATATGAACGTTGAGACTATTCCCACAGGCTCGCTCAGCCTTGATATTGCACTTGGACTTGGTGGTATTCCCAAGGGAAGAATCATTGAGATATATGGACCTGAGTCATCAGGTAAGACAACAGTTACACTTCACATGATTGCTGAGGTTCAGAAGAGAGGCGGAATTGCAGGCTTCATCGATGCAGAGCATGCACTGGATCCTGTATATGCAAGGAATATCGGTGTTGATATTGATAACCTCTATATTTCACAGCCTGACTGTGGTGAGCAGGCGCTTGAGATTGCTGAGACAATGGTCCGCTCTGGTGCAGTTGATATTGTAGTAGTCGATTCTGTAGCCGCCCTCGTCCCTAAGGCAGAGATCGACGGAGACATGGGAGATTCCCATGTTGGTCTTCAGGCAAGGCTTATGTCTCAGGCACTCCGCAAGCTCACTGCTGTAATCAGCAAGTCAAATTGCTGTGTAATCTTTATCAATCAGCTTCGCGAGAAGGTTGGAGTCATGTTTGGTAATCCTGAGACTACTACTGGTGGCCGTGCCCTTAAGTTCTATTCTTCAGTCAGAATGGATGTGCGCCGCATCGAGACCTTAAAGCAGGGCGGTGAGGCAGTTGGTAACAGGACAAGGGTCAAGGTGGTTAAGAATAAGATTGCACCTCCATTCAAGGAGGCTGAGTTTGATATCATGTTTGGCCAGGGTATTTCAAGCGAAGGCGATGTTCTCGATCTTGCCTGCCAGTGCAACGTTGTGAATAAGAGTGGTGCCTGGTATGCATACCAGGGTGACAAGATTGGACAGGGCCGTGAGAATGCCAAGCAGTTCCTTAAGGACAATCCGGAACTGTTTGCGGAAATTGAGCGTCAGGTCAGGGAAGCATTTGGAATTGGTGATGAGGCATCACAGGATTTGGCTACGGAGTAATTTGAACGCAGACAAGCTGCGAAGCAGCCTGCGTTCATGAGCAAGAAGCGAAGCGGATTGCGAATGTCCGCTATACCAGCACACTTTTTCGTGAAATGCTAAGGAATGGTGGAGTGTTATGGTTATTACTGGTTTAGAGACACTTGGACGTGGCCGTATTAAAATCACTCTCGACAATTCTCTTATATTTGTAATTTACAAGGGGGAGGTCACAGACCTTCCCCTTGGCGGTATTAAGAGACTGGAAGAGGGGATGGAGTTTACAGATGAGGCATATGAATATGTCATGACTTCCATTCTTCCAAAGAGAGCGAAGATACGTGCCATGAATATCCTAATGAAAAATGATAAGACAGAAAGGCAGCTTGCGGATAAGCTGAGAGAAGGGTTTTATCCACAGGATATAATTGATTCGGCCATTGAGTATGTTAAGAGTTATGGTTACGTAGATGATAGGCGTTATGCCATGAACTATGCAGAATACCGTGTTAGTAGCAAGAGCCGGAGACAGATCGAGACAGCTCTTTTAGGTAAGGGGATAAATAAGGATATCATATCAGATGTCCTTGATGAACTGTATGAATCCTCTGATGTGGATGAAGGGGAGATAATCCGTAAGCTTGCGCTAAAGAAGGCTAAGGGAACGCTGCCTGAGGATGAGAAGGAGAAGCAGAAACTGTTTAGGTATCTGATGGGGAAGGGATATTCCTACGAGCAGATAAGAAGGGCACTTGCGGATTAACTAGAAGCAGTTTACACATTTTTTTTGTATTTTTATGCGTACGGAAGTTTTTAGTCGCTTGACATAATATCTGTTATATTATACACTATTCTCGTTGTATTTCGTTTATTTGTGATGTTTATCTGCAATAACAAGCATTCAAATAGATTAAAATAAAACGAAAATTTAATAAGGAGGTGCTCCTGTAGTGCTGGGAATCATCATTGGTGTTGCCATTGCCATTGTTGGAATTCTCGCATCTGTGCTTTATGCAAGCAACTACAAGAAGAGCGTTGATGAGAAAATCGGAAACGCTGATGCTAAAGCCAGGGAGATCATCGATAATGCCTTAAAGACCGCGGAGACCAAGAAGATGGAAGGTCTTCTTGAGATTAAAGAGGAATCCATTAAGAGTCAGAAAGAACTCGAGAAGGAAATCAGAGATCGCAGATCCGAGGTTCAGCGTCTTGAGCGCAGGGTTCAGCAGAAGGAAGAAGCTGCTGATCGTAAGGCAGAGGCGATTGAGAAGCGCGAGTCAGCAATTAGTGCAAAGGAAGAGACACTTGCTAAAATGCAGGAAGAAGTTTCTAAACTGAACGAGCAGCGCGTACAGGAACTGGAGCGAATTTCAGGTCTGACCTCCGAGCAGGCAAAAGAACAGTTATTAAAGACGATTGAAGACGAAGTAAAGCATGAAGCTGCCGTTATGGTCAAGGAATTAGAAGCCAAGGCCAAGGAAGAGGCAGACAAAAAGGCAAAGGAGTATGTGGTTAATGCAATTCAGCGTTGTGCTGCTGATCATGTTGCAGAAACTACAATCTCAGTTGTACAGCTTCCCGGAGACGATATGAAGGGTCGCATCATTGGTCGTGAGGGACGTAATATCCGTACTCTCGAGACAATGACAGGTGTTGATCTTATTATCGATGATACTCCCGAGGCAGTTATCCTTTCAGGCTTTGATCCGATTAGGAGAGAGGTTGCAAGGATTGCCCTTGAGAAGCTTATTGTTGATGGACGTATCCATCCCGCCGGAATTGAGAAGATGGTGGAGAAGGCTCAGAAAGAGGTTGAGTCACTTATCAGAGAAGAGGGTGAGGCAGCTACTCTTGAGGTTGGGGTACATGGTATCCACCCTGAGCTTATCAGGCTTCTTGGTAAGATGAGATTCCGTACAAGTTACGGACAGAATGCACTTAAGCATTCGATTGAGGTTGCTCAGCTTTCAGGACTTCTTGCAGCAGAAATTGGTGTAGATGTCCGTATGGCTAAGAGAGCAGGTCTCCTTCATGATATCGGTAAGGCCGTTGATCATGAGCAGGAGGGATCTCATATCCAGCTCGGCGTTGAGCTTTGTCGTAAGTACAAGGAGACAGCCCTTGTTATCAATGCTGTTGAATCACACCACGGTGATGTTGAACCGACATCTCTTATCGCGTGTATCGTTCAGGCTGCGGATACTATCTCAGCGGCTCGTCCTGGTGCTCGTAGAGAGACTCTTGAGACATACACCAATCGTCTTAATCAACTTGAAGAAATCACTAACTCCTTTAAGGGAGTTGATAAATCTTTTGCTATTCAGGCCGGAAGAGAAGTTCGTATCATGGTAGTTCCTGAGCAGGTATCTGATGCAGACATGGTTATGTTAGCCCGTGATATATCAAAGAAGATCGAGGATGAGATGGAATATCCTGGTCAGATTAAGGTTAACCTGATCCGCGAGAGCAGAGTATCAGATTACGCGAAGTAATATTTGCTTGTAAAGCATTATTAACTTACTAGAGCAGAATCATTGCGACCGGGGATACCCCGGTCGCTTTTTTCGTGTCGTACTTAGTGATCGCTTTGCGGATCACTGAGTACGATCATCGAAGAAATGCTTGCATTTCTGAGAGACAAATACATAGTAAAATATATATATTCAACCAACACTACACAGAGGTACACGTCGTGAGAGAAGAAAACAATAAGAAGAAATATTCAAAACCTACACAGAACAAGACTAAGAATGAGACAAGGAAGCAGTATAAAGAGAATTCAAAGAAATCTCATGTTGATAAGAATATAAAGGATAAGAATCAAAATTCGAGATTTCATTCAGATAAAAACGAGCGTATTGAAAAAAAGCCTGGTAAGTCAGAGATTCGTGAAAAGAAGGAAAAGCGTGTCAACAATTCACCTTGCTCTCTCTTTGGAAGATGTGGAGGTTGTCAGTTCCTTGACATTCCCTATGCTGACGAGATTGATATTAAAAACAGAAGGATAAAGGGACTTCTTGGTCCTGATCTGAAGGTTGAACCCATCCTCAAGTCTTCGATGCCTGAGCATTACCGCCATAAAGTGACTGGTATTATAGGACATTCCAAGGGGCGAGTTGTTGCGGGAGTGTATGAGAAGAATTCACACAGGCTTCTTGAGTGCAGTTCCTGCTATCTTGAGAATGAAAAGGCGTCATTGATAATTTCAGATACAGCCAAGCTTCTTGGTGATTTCAAGATTAAGGCATTTGACGAGAATAATGGATATGGTCTTGTTAGGTATCTTCAGGTCAGAGTGAGTCACTGTGATGGTCAGGATCATTACATGTTGACGATAGTGACGAGGTCACCAATTTTTCCTTCGAAGAATAACTTCGTTAAGGCACTCAGAAAGATTCATCCAGAGATAGAGACCGTTGTACAGAATGTCAATGACAGAACTGACAG
>DCHL01000186.1:30234-30386 GCA_002317595.1 Lachnospiraceae bacterium UBA1753
TTTTATCAGGTTAATGGCTCTCAGACAGATAAGCTCTATCAGACTGCAATTGATATGCTGAAGCTCACTGGCAGTGAGAAGGTGCTAGATGCATACTGCGGCACTGGTACTATGGGACTCATCGCGGCAGGAAAGGCAAAGCAGGTTATTGG
>DCHL01000186.1:30463-30876 GCA_002317595.1 Lachnospiraceae bacterium UBA1753
ATTAAGAATATCAGGTTTGTGTGCGATGACGCAGGAGAGTACCTGCAGAATGGATTTGATGATGATTTTGATGCTGTAATAATGGATCCTCCGAGAAATGGCAGCAGCAAGGGATTCATTGATGCGCTCCTTGAGGTTGGCCCTGCTAAGATTGTGTATGTCTCATGCGGACCACAGTCACTCAAGCGTGACCTTGACATGCTGAAGAAGGGGTACCAGATAAAGAGAATCCTGCCAGTTGATATGTTCTCCCGGACAGAGCACGTGGAGACGGTATGTCTTTTGTCCAAACTTCATGAGGCTAAGCATCATGTAAGTGTGAAACTGGATATGGATGAGATGGATATTACTGCGGATGAAAGTAAGGCTACATATGAAGAGATTAAGCAGTATGTGGCTGAACATAATGGTGG
>DCHL01000054.1 GCA_002317595.1 Lachnospiraceae bacterium UBA1753
GGAAATGTCTTATGGTTCTCCTGGCTGACAACAAGCACTCCGCGCCAGTACTTGGATATGCGAGAATTGAGGATGCCCTCTGCTCTTCCAATGTAATGAAGGAGCATCTGATCGACCATGTCCGACTCTGCGCGGATAGCTGAAAGCCTGATGAGTATCTGCTTCATTCTCTCAGCATTTGCATTTCTCCTTGCTGCGGCGATTTCCATCTGGCGTCTCACTTCTTCAGGGTTATCACCGCCACCATCTTTTACTGGTGCTGTCACAATTCCGAGTTCAGTAATGAGTGCATGTGCCTCACTAATCATCGGTTCCTCGGTCAGTGCAGTTCTGAGGTAGATTCCATCAACATGGCTGTCAAAGCAGCTGACTTTCGATTCGATTGCAGGAGTCGTGTAATCTTCACCAGCAGGACAGAGCTGATTCTGTCTGGCATCTCTTTTCCCGTGCCATTTTTCAAAAAAGTATTTCACTCCAGGCATCCTTATATATCTCTTCATGAGATACTCATATTTTCTATTGTTCATTGCTACCTCCTTCTATTTTTTCTGCCAATTTATGACTAAAAAAAGTGATTATCACGTAGCCAGTATTACTGACTTGTGATAATCACAGTATTACATATCTTGAAATTCAATTTTTTTTCTTGATTTAGGCGCCCTATTCTATGATTCTATTCTAGTCGTCTCTTTTGTGATTTTGTTTGATTCAGTCGTCTCTTTTATGATTTTGTTTGATTCAGTCGTCTCTTTTATGAATTAGATGCTGTACTTCTTAAGGTCGACCTTGCCATCCACAACCTCGACCCCCTCCTCCATAAGGAGCTTCGCCTGGGCACCGGCGCCTCCAAAAGCAAACTCTCCTGCAAGCTCGCCCTTTGAATTGACCACTCTGTGGCAGGGTATCACTCCCGGTTCAGGATTCTTGTGAAGAGCATTGCCGACAGCTCTCGCCATCTTCTTATCTCCTGCCATCTCAGCCACGCGACCATAGGTTGCCACGCTTCCTTTAGGAATCTTCTTGACAGCCTCGTATATCCTCTTTGACGGACTATCCGTCACCAAATCATAGCTCTCTGCTATCATCCGCCTCACATCTTCATCGGGTATGGTTCCATCAAGAATCACCGTGTTCCAATGCTCCTTGTTCTGGTGCCAGCCTGGAATGACAGCCTCATAGGTCCGTCTCCAGAAATCTCTCCACTCTGGCTTAACCTTGACATTCAGATTGATATAGCCATCCCGCTCGTAGGTCCAGAGAAAGGCTTTCTTATTCCCCCTTACCCGTACAAGCTGCCAGTTGTCATCGTGAAACGGCGCTTCCTGGTAGGTACCTGGAAAGGAAAGTCCATATTTTAATGCTTCTTCTCGTGTAGTCATGTCTGTGTTCTTTTCTGCGATTGCTTTTGAGTCCGCTCCCTGGGCTTCCTGCTCCTGGCCGGGCTTCCTGCTCCTGGCCGGGCTTCCTGCTCCTGGCCGGGTGGAATCTTGAGGTTTCCTCGTGATTTTACACCCTTTTCAACAGCGCAGGTCCTCACTCGCCTCCAGTACGGTGGAATATGCCAAGATTAACTTACTTTTACACCCTTGAATTTGCTACTGAATTTGAAAATGGGTGGAACTTTGCATTATTCTTTCAATTTTACACCATTCCTGCACAATTCCGAGTTAGCAAATGGTGGAATATCTTACTATTCGATATCCTGTTACACCATGCACGCTCAATGAACATTCCAAACATCGCAGCAAATGGTGGAATATCATTCACTTTTCAGAATCTTACACCATTCAAATTCTTCAGCATGGTGGAATATGCCGAGATTAACTTACTTTTACACCCTTACACGCATTCGCGTAATCTAGGTTCATCGCAACGTGGGTGGAATAGAGTTTCTTACTCGCCTATTTTACACCCTTCCACGCATTCGCATATTCTATGCCCGTCGCATCTCGCACCCCATCAGTAAATCGCGCACCAACAAAGCGCACAACACCACTCAACCGCGTTCTGGCGCTAAATCCTCTTCAGCTCGTACTCCCTAGTGCCGAGGCCGATCTCAGCCGCGTGGTTCAGGCATGATTCCCACTCAGTGTCAGGATGTGTCAGGTAGAAGTTGTCCCTTGCACCGCTGTTATCGTCTACGCAGGCTGCCTTGTTCTTGGCAACTGCATACTTGCCCATGATTTTCTCGTTCTTTACATTGTCATCAAGGATGCTGCCAACAACTGCAGGCATCTGGTTGCAGAGATCTGCACAGGCCTGATCAAGAGCGACAGGGTCAAAGGATGCCAGCATTCCGATGTTGGGAACAATGGGGATATCATTCTCCGCATGACAGTCACAGTTAGGTGACACATCGCAGATTAATGATACATGGAAGCAGGGACGTCCCTGACATACCGCAAGAGAATACTCCGCCATGCGGTAGTTAAGCAGGGCGATTGAATCACTGAAATCTGCAGAGATGACATTCTTAGGACATACTGCGAGGCATCTTCCACAGCCGACGCACTTGTCGTGGTCAATAGAGGCCTTTCCATTCTCGATTACAGGAGCACCATGTGCACATATTTTCGAACACGCACCGCAGCCTACGCAGCCTGCCTGATCTACGGAAGGCTTGCCCTCACAGTGCTGCTCCATCTTGCCGGCCCTCGAGCCGCAGCCCATACCGATATTTTTGATTGCGCCACCGAAGCCTGCCATCTCATGACCCTTGAAGTGTGTCAGTGAGATAAAAATATCAGCGTCCATGATTGCATGTCCAATCTTGGCTTCCTTAACATACTTCTGATTGATGGGCACTATTGTTTCATCAGTTCCCTTGAGACCGTCACCAATAATTACATGACAGCCCGTCTGAAGTGGCGAAAATCCATTCACATACGCAGTATCAAGATGATCGAGAGCATTCTTCCTTGAACCCACATAGAGAGTATTGCAGTCAGTAAGGAAGGGCTTGCCGCCGAGTTCCTTGACATAGTCTGCCACTACCTTCGCGTAGTTGGGACGAAGGAAGGACAGGTTGCCATACTCACCGAAGTGAATCTTGATTGCAGCGTACTTCTCCTCAAAATCAATCTCCTCGAAGCCCGCTGTCTTCATCAGACGGTGGAGTTTCTGAAGCAGATTCTCGTGCGAAGTAGCCTTAAATGATGTGAAATAGACCTTTGATGCCGCCATACTAATTAGCCTCCGTTGTCATTCTTATTTGTATTGTCAGAAAAAATTATTGCTTCAATCAATCATCATCTGAAAAATGCTTTTTCATAATCCCCAGCAGAGTTCCCGACAGCAGGAACAGCGCAATAAGGTTGGGAATTGCCATAAATCCATTGAAGGTATCAGCAATATCCCAGAGCAGTCCAAGTTCCAGCGTCGCACCGACAATGGACACGAAGGAATAGATTACCAGGAACGGCCTTACCGTCCTGCCTCCAAACACGAACTCGATGCAGCGCGAACCGTAGAGTCCCCAGCCGATGATGGTCGAGAACGCAAAACAGCACATTGATACTGCGGTGAAAATTGATACCCAGCTGCCGTAGGTCGAGGTAAATCCAGAAATAGTCAGCTCAGCGCCCGCCGCCTGTCCATAGCTGATTCCGACGCCACTACACAGAATGACCAGTGCAGTCAGTGTGCAGATTACGATGGTGTCCATGAACACCTCAAAAATACCAAACATTCCCTGTGATACTGGTTCATCAGTGTCCGCACAGGCATGCGCGATGGAGCCGGTACCAAGACCTGCCTCGTTCGAAAAAATACCTCTGGACACGCCCTTCTTAAGCGAGATGAACATAGAACCCACAACTCCGCCCGTGAATCCGCGTGGTGAGAATGCACCAGCGAAAATTGAAGCAAACACACTGGGAACATTCTTGATATTGATGATTACAACTCCAAGTGCAAGAATCACATACAGGACTGCCATGAACGGAACAAGCTTCTCAGTTACCTGACCAATTCTTTTTACACCACCGAGAAGCACCATTGCCACCATTGCTGCAATAATGATTCCAAGGATAAGATTGACATGAGGCACAGCCGCCTCAGAGAGCAGCCCATAATTTTCAAGGGCCGAATCAATAGATGTAACAATCGTATTAACCTGTGTCGCGTTACCTGTACCAAATACTGTCAGGACTCCGAAGATTGCATAGAAGAACGCAAGAAACCCCCATTTCTTAGACAGACCGTTCTTGATATAGTACATAGGTCCGCCGACGTGCTCGCCATTCTCATTGGTCTCCCTGAAATGTACAGCCAGGGTAACCTCCGCAAACTTCGTGCACATACCAAGAAAAGCAGAGCACCACATCCAGAAGACTGCGCCTGGACCACCAATTGCAACAGCGCCTGCAACACCTGCGATATTCCCAGTTCCCACGGTTCCTGCAAGTGCAGTACATACTGCCTGGAAGGGGCTCATCGCTCCTTCCTTAGCCTGCGACTTGTCAAAAATCTTGCCTATGGTATTCTTCATGGCCACAGTGAATTTTCTTACCTGGACGAAGCCTGTAACCACACTCAAATAAAGCCCCACGCCAATAATGCAGACCATGGCTGGGACTCCCCAGATAAAGTTGTTCACGGCCGAGTTGACCGCTGCGATACTTTCAAACATAATTATCCCCTTGTAAAAATTTTTTCCACGAGGATAAGTATAATATAAATCCGCTCTGCTCTCAACTGTAAAAGAAATGACCTGAAGGTTCCACAAAAAAGAAATGCCCTGCAGATTCCACAAAAATGAAATGCCCTGCAGATTCCACTCATAGGAATCTGTAGGGCAAATTGATCATAATTATACGAGTTTTTCAGTTAACAGTAATTATCTCAGGCTCGTTCTCACGCTATAAAAATTATATATCACTAAGTTTATATGGTGCGTGTATCTTAGACTCTGTATCGCCTATTTTTTTCACCATCCAGATGATGCCGCGCCACTTTCCAAGCTTGAAGCCTGCATTCTCAAAGTGTCCGACTTCAGTGAATCCCAGGCTCTTGTGAAGCGCAATGCTTGCTGCATTATTGTCCACAAGCACTCCGTACACATACATGTAGCCCTGCTTTGCAAGCAGCTTGGCAAACTCCTCATAGAGGGCGGATGCTATTCCCTGTCTCCTGGGAGCATCGGGGGATAGCACGATCGTCCACTCCACATTCCACTGATATGCATCGTGGGGCCTGAGTGGCGAGCCATAGGTATATCCCAGCACCTTACCGCTCTCATCCTCCGCTATCAGGAACGGATACTTCTCAAGGGTGTGCACAATCTTCTCTCTGTACGACTCCACGCTCGGGTTATCAATCGTGAAAGTCACATAGTCAAGAGGTACATAGGCCCCATAGATGTCATGCACTGCCTGCGCATCGTCTTCTGTCGCTAGTCTGATCCTGATTTCCATAATAGTCACCTCACTGTGTTCTTCTCTCTCCACAGCATTGCTCTATGCAGCCGACTGCACGGATGCAATTATCCACTATAATGATGTCACTCGCGACATTCGTCAATAGTTTGTTTCCTGTTGGGATGTCTTCCCCCAAGCCGACTCATCGGGAAATCACGCTTTTCAACATCTCGATGATGCATTCTCACGTTGTTCATCGGGAATCTTGAATTGGTTTCTTCCCCGATGACTCTCTTATCGTGCCTTTCATCGGGAAACTAAGATTAGCTTCTTTCTCGATGACACTCTTATATCATCCCTCATCGGGAATCTTCGATTAGCTTCTTCCCCGATGACACTTTTATCTTGCCTTTCATCGGGATTCTTAGTTTAGTTTCTTCCCCGATGACACTCTTATTTCATCCTTCATCGGGAATCTTAGAATAGTTTCTTCCCCGATGACACTCTTATTTCCCGTGGCGCCGAGAGTGCAACGCAGCAAGCAGA
>DCHL01000182.1:0-126 GCA_002317595.1 Lachnospiraceae bacterium UBA1753
CGCCAACCGGTGTACAGGCAGACCTGAATATGCTTGAGGAGATTATAAGGGCCAATCAGGATTCCATTGTAATCATTGACGAAGCCTATGTTGACTTCGGTGCTACGAGTGCGACTCCCCTTATCA
>DCHL01000182.1:150-414 GCA_002317595.1 Lachnospiraceae bacterium UBA1753
GAAGTACGACAATGTCGTGGTTGTACAGACCTTCTCCAAGTCAAGGGCGATGGCTGGTCTTCGCGTGGGATTTGCTATGGGACCTAAGCACCTTATCAAGTACTTAAACGATGTGAAGTACTCTGTGAATTCATACACGATGAACTACCCTTCGATAGTGCTCGGAACAACGGCCATTGAGGACACCGAGTATCTTGATGAGGTTGTGGGAAAAATTATTGCCACCAGAGAGCGGAGCAAGGAAGTTCTCAAGGAGCTCGGCTT
>DCHL01000182.1:501-7413 GCA_002317595.1 Lachnospiraceae bacterium UBA1753
CTTAAGAAGAAGGATATCTACGTCCGCCACTGGAACAAGCCCAGGATTGGGGATTACCTGAGAATTACGATTGGAACTGATGAGGAGATGGATGAGCTGTTCAAGGCTCTCAAGGAAATCATAGGATAAAACATCATCAGATTATGAAATCATCAGATGGTGAAATCATCGCAGAAAAGAGATGTTTTGAAAGAAAGGAACTGTTATGTCTGGTTTTGCAACATGGTTTGCGGCAACCCTGGGACAGGTGATGCCCAAGGAAATCGCTGTACTTATTATATCAATGATACCTCTTATTGAGCTCAGAGGCGCCGTGCCTGTAGGTGTGGGCCTTCAGATGCCTGTCTGGGAGGTTATGCTGATTGCTATTGTGGGAAATATGATCCCAGTGCCCTTTATCTATCTTTTTGCGAGAAAAATTCTCGTGTGGGGCTCTGACAAGCCTGTGATTGGCGGATTCTTCAAGTGGTGCTTAAACAAGGGCGAGAAGGGCGGAAAGAAGCTTCAGGATGCGGCAAAGAACGGTCTGTATATTGCACTTCTCCTGTTTGTTGGAATTCCCCTTCCGGGAACCGGCGCATGGACAGGAACTCTTGCGGCTTCAATTCTGGATATGGATTTTAAGAAGAGTATCATAGCAGTTATGGGCGGCGTGCTTCTGGCGGGAGTAATCATGCTTGTGGTATCGCTTCTCGGCTTTGGTGCGCTGGGAGCAGTAGCGGGCTGATAGGTGCATGAGGCATTGGCCTTCGCTGGAGGAGTAATTTAGGTTAATTTCAATGAGTACAAATATGGATGAGGCATACACGGGCTTTGCCGGAGTCTATGATGAGTTCATGGACAATGTTCCCTATGAGGAATGGGCAGAGTTTATTATTGGCCGACTTTTGGAAAATGGAATAGAGGATGGCCTGGTGCTTGACCTTGGCTGCGGGACGGGAACCCTCACGAGGCTTCTTGCGCAAAGGGGCTTTGACATGATTGGTGTCGATGGCTCCCTGGATATGCTGGAAATAGCAAGGCAGTGCAGCGCCAAAGGTGCTGCGGCGCAGAAGCCTGCCTCAGAAGGTGAGCCTCTCGCTGCTGCGCAGGGGCCTGGCAAGGGCAGCGAGATTCTTTATCTCTGTCAGGACATGCGTGAGTTTGAGCTCTACGGAACTGTTAAGGCTGTGGTGAGTGTGTGTGACAGCCTCAACTACATCACAGAACCTTCGGAGCTTAAGACGGTATTCAGGCTGGTAAACAACTATCTCGAGAGAGGTGGACTGTTTATTTTTGACCTGAACACTCCCTTCAAATTCAGGGAGATGCTGGGAGATTCCACCTTCGCGGAGGACAGGGACAACAAGGCGTTCATCTGGGACAACTGCTTCGATGAAGAGAGCGGCATCAATGAGTATGCGCTTACACTTTTCACAGAAGATGAGGATGGGAGATATACTAAGAGTACTGAGCTTCATTATGAGCGGTGCTACGACATTGATGAGATAAAGTCTCTGCTTGCTGAGGCAGGGATGGAATTTGTGGGCGCATTTGCGGATTACACCGATGAGCCCTATAAAGTGGACAGCGAGGCTGAGAGAATGGTGATTGTCGCCAGGGAAGGCTTCCAGGAAGGGAAAAAATATGAGTGAAGATTACATACTCAGGGCAACGGCAGCGGGCGGCCAGATCAGGGCCTTTGCTGCTACGACAAAAAATATGGTAGAGACTGCAAGGGCAGCACATGATACGAGCCCTGTGGTTACAGCAGCTCTCGGCAGGTCGCTGACAGCCGGAGCCATGATGGGAAGCATGTTAAAGGGCGAGAAGGACGTGCTCACGCTTCAGTTCAGGGGCGATGGCCCTATGAAGGGAATCACTGTGACAGCGGGATCGGATTCATACACAAAGGGCTATGCACTCAATCCAAGTGTCCTGATTCATGCAAAGGCGAATGGAAAGCTTGATGTGTCAGGCGCCCTGGGCAATGGTTACTTAAATGTAATTAAGGATATGGGCCTTAAGGAACCCTACAATGGAAGGGTCGACCTTGTGTCTGGAGAGATTGCAGAGGACCTCACCTACTATTTTGCGACCTCTGAGCAGGTGCCTTCCTCAGTAGGTCTCGGCGTCCTTATGAATAAGGACAACACAGTGCGTCAGGCAGGTGGATTCATACTTCAGCTGATGCCCTTTGCCACAGATGCAATCATCACACAGCTCGAAGCTAATCTTCAGTTTGTAAAGCCTGTTACAACCATGCTTGATGAGGGAATGGGTCCTGAGGATATCCTTAGGGCACTGGTGGAGCCCCTTGATATCGAGGTTCTCGACACAATCCCTACAGGCTTCAGATGTGACTGCAGCCATGAAAGGGTATCAGGGGTGATCGCTTCTCTTGGCAGGAAGGACCTTGAGGACATGATTAAGGACGGCGAGGATATAGAGGTTAAGTGTCAGTTCTGCAATACGGCCTACAAGTTCAGTGTTGACGAACTGAAAGAGATATTAAAGCACGGTAAGAGAAAATAAGTGGAGGGTAATCGTGAAGCACGGTTTTATCAAAGTTGCAGCGGCAACACCTGAGATTAAGGTGGCTGATCCTGACTTCAACTCAGCAGCAGTAATTGAAATGGCAAAGGAAGCCGGCAAGGGCGGGGCGAAGATTATTGTCTTCCCTGAGCTCGTGCTCTCTGGCTATACATGTCAGGACCTGTTTCTTCAGGAGACCTTGATTGAGGGTTGTAAACAGGCGTTAACTGAGACGGCGAAGGCCACAAAGGACGTTGATGCACTTATCTTTGTGGGACTTCCCTTTGAAAAGGACGGAAAACTCTACAACGTGGCGGCAGCTCTTAATAGAGGTAGAGTCCTTGCAATTATTCCCAAGAGAAACCTGCCAAATTATGCAGAGTTCTACGAGGCGAGACATTTCTGCCGCGGTGATTTTGAGGCGGAGGATATATTTTTTGACGGAGAGAGCGTTCCCTTCGGAATGGACATTCTTCTTAAGGAGACAGCCACAGGGCTTCCGCTTACTGTGGGCGCTGAACTCTGTGAGGACCTCTGGGTTCCTGATCCTCCGTCAACAGGACTTGCGCTGGTGGGAGCCAATGTCATCGTAAACCTGTCAGCCAGCAACGAGATTGTATGCAAGGACAATTATAGAAGAAATCTCGTATCTATGACATCAGCGAGACTTGTGAGTGCATATATATATTCAAGTGCCGGTGAGGGTGAGTCGACCCAGGACCTCGTATTTGGCGGACACAACATTATTGCAGAGAATGGAAGCATCATAAAGGAGTCAAAGCTCTTTACGACAGGGGTTGTCTACGGCGATATCGACCTTCACAGAATCATGTCAGAGAGACGCAGGATGACGACCTATCCTGGCGACAATGCAACTTCCCAGGGATACAGAACGGTAGGATTCACGCTTGAAAAGACAGAGACTGAGCTTATCAGATTTTTTGCCCCCACTCCCTTTGTCCCTTCTGATGAGATGGGAAGACGAGAGAGATGCGAGGAGATTCTCACAATCCAGGCGCTGGGTCTTAAAAAGAGACTGGTTCATACAGGCTGTAAGAATGCGGTCATCGGTCTGTCGGGCGGACTTGATTCCACGCTTGCACTGCTTGTAATGGCTAAGGCTTTTGATATGAGCGGCCTTGACAGGTCGGGAATACAGTGTATTACAATGCCCTGCTTTGGAACTACGGACAGGACCTATGACAATGCATGTACACTTGCAAAGTCCATTGGTGCGACTCTCACTGAGATAAGGCTCGAGGAGGCCGTGCGGCTTCACTTCAGGGACATCGGACAGGACGAGAGCGTACATGATGTCACGTACGAGAACGGACAGGCCCGCGAGAGGACACAGGTACTTATGGACTATGCCAACAAGGTTGGCGGCATGGTAATCGGTACTGGCGATATGTCGGAGCTGGCTCTGGGATGGGCGACTTATAACGGCGATCACATGTCAATGTACGGAGTCAACGCCTCCGTTCCCAAGACTCTTGTGAGACACCTGGTGCGCTACTATGCAGACACCTGCGGCGACGAGCAGCTCTCAGCAGTTCTTCTTGATGTGCTTGATACACCGGTCAGCCCTGAGCTTCTCCCCCCGACCGAGGGACAGATTTCCCAGAAGACAGAGGATCTTGTGGGACCCTACGAGCTTCATGATTTCTTCATGTACTATGTGCTGAGACTCGGATTCGCTCCGTCGAAGATATACAGAATAGCAAAGCTTGCCTTTGCAGGAAAATATGAGAACGAAGTAATCTACAAGTGGCTCAATACCTTCTATAGAAGATTTTTTGCCCAGCAGTTTAAGCGTTCCTGTCTGCCTGACGGCCCTAAGGTCGGTACAGTTGCGGTGTCACCTAGAGGCGATCTGAGAATGCCCAGTGATGCAAGCCGTGCACTCTGGCTTAAGGATCTTGAGAATTTGGAAAAATAATGGGTTGCTGTTTCGTGTAATCTGAGGGAGGTGAGCAGCATGATGGATTGTACTGGAAAAAATAGGGGTAAGAGATGCATGCGTGTGTTGAGAAGAATGGCATGCCTTTCTCTGGCTGTTGTGCTGTGGGTCTGCGCCAGCGGATTTGATTTCCCTGAATACGACAACTACATGAATGTAAGTATCAATAATGGCAGCAATATTATTCTCGTCGGTGATTCAAGAACCGTGAATGGGTCTCACGATACGGGAGATACGAGGGTTGACTGGCTGGCCTGCGCGGGAACAAAATACGATGTGTTTGAGCAGGTATATATGCCAATGCTCGATGCCTCGGATTTGAACGGCAAGACTATTGTCATCCTCTATGGAATAAATGATCTCATGCAGGATGGTGTTGACAGTGCTCTTCTGCACTGGAGTAATTTCTACAACCGCCAGGCGCAGGGGTGGATAAGGAGAGGGGCCACAATTAAGACTGCCACGGTCCCAGGGATTGATTATGGAATCTGCTTTTTCTATCCTAGCCTCATCACAGAGGAGGCAGTGGATGAATTCAATGAGAAGGTTGACAGATACAATAGTGAACTTCGGGCGGCGCTTCCTGATAATGTTGAGCTGATTCCTGTCCATACATTTACAGAGAATCCGTACGTTGACGGACTTCACTATTCGAAGCAGGACAGTATTCTTATATACACTTCGATTATTGACAGGCTCGCTCCAAAGAGCAGCGTAAAGAACGGCAGCTCGTCGAGAAGAACGCAGTCTTCAAGCAGGAAGAACACCTCGTCAAGAAGGACACAGTCTTCGAGCAGAAAGCAGTCATCGAGCAGAAGAAGCAGCTCTTCGAGAAAGACGCAGTCTTCGAGCAGGAAAGGGCAGTAGTCGAGTGTGCGTAAGAAGTAGATCAGACTCTGAGAATGTATTTATCCTTGATGGCTGTGACCTTGGCACCGAGGGCAAAGTGGAGATTCAGGGAAGCAAGATTGCAGCTTGATATCTCACCGTAGTACATGCGGGTTCCACCCTGCCTTATGTAATCAAGCGTTCCGATATAGAGTGGAAGTGCAGCCATGCGTCCCTTTATTCCGGGAAGGGTTGCACCGAGAAGATTGGCGATTCCGCCTTCGGGCGATGGCTTCAAAATGGTACAGCCGATGAGATTTCCATCTGATACTGCTGTTATTGGAGTCGCGTTAGTATCCTTTAGGTATTCAATATAGCCGTCAATCACATCATTGGCTTGAATCTGGTCAAATTCCTTTGTGAGATGGAAACGACGGTCTTCAGTATATGCCTTATGGTACAGCTGAGTCATTAATTCTGAATAATCTGATCCTGGTGATACTATTATTCCAGAACTTCCATTTTGAATCTGAACAATTTTCTCGTTGATTAATGAGCTGTTTGTATCAATTTGAACGCGAATAAGCCTGTCGAGGAATTCGAATCCTGCAGCTTTCAGTTCGTTCTGGCTTTGGAAATCATTATATGAGCACTCGCATATTACATATTTTGCATTGTCTGGTGCATTGACGGTAATATCGTCATTCATTTCGATATAGATAATTTTGCTATCAGATGATTTAAATTCAAACATTGTATATACCTCACTTTGCCTGTTACGTATAACTCTCCAACAGTATAGCACAAAGGGGCAGGGAATAAGGATATAGACAGAGAATAATTTTTTTGATACAATACCAAAGATTAGGATGTTACTGGGTGAATTATGCCATTTTGTAAAAATTTTGTGTTTTGAAAGGATATTATTATGGAAGAAAAGATTCTTGAATTACTGACAAATGAGTTCCCTGAGGTTGATTTTACAGCATCTGACACACTGGTTGATGACGGTATTCTTGATTCACTTACACTCACAGGAATCATTGCTACACTTACTATGGAATTTGGTATCACAATCCCTTACGAGGAGATTATTGAAGACAACTTTAATTCGATTGCAGGTCTTGCAGCGATGGTAGAGAGACTTCAGGCGTAATTTTAGAATCCGACAGGTATTGATAAATGAGTAAAAAAAATGTAATCAGCGTCGTATTGTTTGTGATTGGAATCATAGCAATATACGCTGTGCTTAGTCTGTTCGCAAGAGATGACGCAAATTCGCTGGCCCGTGTTTCTCTCCATGACTATTACGAGACGGATGAGATTAATACGCTGATTCTTGGACCCTCACACGTATACGCAGGAATCGATAGTGGCAAACTTTCAGAGGTGTTGGGCGAGAGCGTTTTTTCCGCTGCAACTCCAATGCAGGAATCAGAGAGTTCGTATTACCTTCTGAAGGAGACAATTGACAGAGGTGTAGGGCTGAAACGTGTTGTTCTTGAGATTTCTCCTGCGGTAATCAGCGGCCGAAATAAGAGTGATAATATTGCTATCTCTGTTATTTCGAATATGAAAAATTCAAAAAATAAATTCGCGTATGTCCAGGA
>DCHL01000012.1:0-259 GCA_002317595.1 Lachnospiraceae bacterium UBA1753
ATTTCCGGAATCTCCGTTGCATTCCTGGTGCAACAGGAAACTATAATGCAACGGAGGGTGTTAGTTTCTGCTTTCTCCGTTGCACTCTCGGTGCGACAGGAAACTTCTATGCAACGGAGGATGTTAGTTTCTGATTTCTCCGTTGCACTCTCGGTGCAACAGGACACTATAATGCAACGGAGGGAATGGATTTCCGGAATCCCCGTTGCACTCTCGGTGCAACAGGAAACCTCTATGCAACGGAGGGAATAGATTTCTG
>DCHL01000012.1:318-6590 GCA_002317595.1 Lachnospiraceae bacterium UBA1753
CGGAATCTCCGTTGCATTCCAGGTGAGGCAGGACACTATAATGCGCCCGGATACTTAAGCGCAACGAAAATCAGAATGAAATGTTAGCTTTTGATTAAGCATCCTTATACGCCTGGAGATATCTCATCGCACTCGGCTTTCTAAGCTTTCTGAGTGCCTTGGCCTCAATCTGGCGGATGCGCTCCCTGGTCACGCCGAACTTCTTGCCGACCTCCTCGAGAGTGTAGGACTTGCCGTCGATGAAACCAAATCTGTAGAGGATGACCATTCTCTCTCTTTCCTGGAGGCAGAGGAGTGCGGCCTGGATATCCTCGCTGCGAAGGACTCTGATTGCAGCTGCGTCGGGAGCCTCGGCATTCTCGTCCTTGATGAACTCGCCTCTGGTTGAGTCCTCCTCGTCGCCGACGGGGTCATCAAGCGAAAGCGGGTCCTTCACAATTCTGAGTGCTACGCTTACTCTGGCAGGTGATACACCGAGTTCTTCAGCAATCTCTTCATTGGTTGCTTCTCTGCCGAGGGTGACATGGAGAGCAGCGGCTGTTCTCTGCACCTTCTTGCAGAATTCTGACATGTGAACGGGGATTCTAATCATATGACCGTGGTCATCGATGGAGCGGGTCACTGCCTGTCTAATCCACCAGGTTGCATATGTGCTGAACTTGAATCCCCTGGTGTAGTCGAACTTCTTGACTGCCTTCATGAGTCCGATGTTTCCCTCCTGGATGAGGTCCTCGAAGGGGACGCCGTTTCCAATATAGCGCTTGGCTACTGAAACCACCAGTCTGAGGTTGGATTCAATCATAAGAGTTGCGGCTTCGGTGTCGCCCTCGGCTGCTCTCTTTGCAATTTCAAGCTCTGAAGCAGCATCGAGAAGCTGATACTTGCCCATTCCCTTGAAGTAATTCTTTACAATATCCTCTGAGTAATCGTCTCCGCCAGCCTTTGAATCCTCAGAATCGTCGCTGTCATCTGAATCATCGCTCTGGTCAGCGATGAATTCCTCTGCCTCGAGCTCGAGCTCGGCAAAGAGGTCTGCGCTTGTAGGCTCCTCGGAATCGGAAGCACTCTCGTCAAAGTCAGGCTCCTGGTCATCGGAAGCACTCTCGTCAAAGTCAGCCTCCTCAGAGTCTGTGGAACTATCAAAAACAGCGCTCTCGTCAAGAACACTCTCCTCGAGAATCTCTGTCTCAAGAATCTCGGCGTCCATGTTGGTAGTTGCAGGTCTTGAATCTCTCTTCATGTTCATAAACTCCTTCTTAAGAAAACACAATAGTAATGATTTCTACCTCCAGAGGGCATTAAATATTATGGTGAATCTTCACCCGGAGTTCCCTGCTGTAGAAATTTGTTTATGATGCGCCCCGGAGGGGGCACCTATGAATATTCTACACACTTTTAGAATATACTTTTTTTATCGCATATTTTTTTGAAATCCAATATCAACCTGTAGTTTAGTGCTGAGAGAAAATGATAAAAAATGTCAAATGGTGCGGTTATAAAATCATTGAAGAAAGCTGAAAAAAACGTTATACTCTCTTTGGTAATGATTACAATCGTTTGAAAGCGAGGATATATTTATGGAGCAGTACAAGCAGGAATTTATTGAGTTTATGGTAGACAGCCAGGTTCTTAAGTTTGGAGAGTTTACATTGAAGAGCGGAAGGAAGTCGCCTTTCTTCATGAATGCTGGAGGATATGTGACAGGCTCGCAGCTCAAGAAGCTTGGTGAGTACTATGCCAAGGCTATTCATGACAAGTACGGTGATGACTTTGATGTTCTTTTCGGACCTGCGTACAAGGGAATTCCGCTTAGCGTTGTTACTGCTATTGCATTTTCTGAACTTTACGGTAAGGAGATCAGATACTGCTCTGACCGCAAGGAAGAGAAGGACCACGGTGCTGATAAGGGAAGCTTCCTTGGAAGTAAGCTTCAGGATGGCGACAGGGTTGTGATGATTGAGGATGTTACAACTTCTGGTAAGTCAATGGAGGAGACTGTCCCCAAGGTTAAGGGTGCTGCTGATGTCACAATTGTAGGCCTTATGGTCAGCCTTGACAGAATGGAAGTTGGAAAGGGCGGAGAGAAGTGTGCTCTTGATGAGGTGAAGGACCTCTACGGATTTGATACAAATGCTATTGTAACAATGGGCGAGGTTGTTGAACACCTTTATAACAGACCGTACAAGGGCGTTGTATATATCGATGATGAGCGAAAGGCAGCTATTGACGCATACTATGAGCAGTATGGTGCAAAATAGTTTGGCATTTCATATTGAGGAATGAGACAGAGTAATTGATGAAACTATGGAATAAGGCTTCCCTTGGGGGAAGCCGAGCATATAAATTTACCAGTAAAAGTCAATCGTATAGGGGAATCATGGCGACGGTGCTCGGCATCATCGCGATGATTTCCTTTTTTGCGTCTCTTGTCAGTTCCTTTAAGGCGGCAGGGCAGATTTCAGCGAGAATGGGTGCGGTGGGATTCGTCTCAATAGTGTTTGCCGCTGTGGGACTGATCCTTGGAGTCTTAAGTCTTGGCGAAAAGGAAAAATTTGTCTGGTTTCCCAGATTGGGAACATTGTTTTGTGCGCTGGCATTAATTATGTGGTGCTGGATACTTATGCTTGGAACTGGTATGGCGATTTTGGGATAGAGCTCGACCAGTCAATGAAGATTTCAAAGAAATCGAGTTGGCAGATATATCATAGGAGCGGAGGATATTTTATATGAGGGAAAGAATAGAGCTTGCTGTTGGTAGGATAGCGGAGATAGTGGATGAAAAGCAGATACCGGCACCCTTTGAAGATTATTTCAGCAGAGTTGCCGGCTTTATTTTTAATACATATAACCTGGTAGAGGGAATTGATGACCAGACCGGTCAAGAAAGACTGGCGGAAATAAACAGAGAATTATATAAGGATATTCTTCCTGAAAATTACAGTGAGAGCTATGGTAATCCGGATTATGCGACTGCAAGACTTGGCAAGGAGTACGGGCAGTGCCTTTCCTTTCTGTATTCCCAGGTCCGCGGGATAATCCCCTTCCTGTTTGAGATGAAGCAGGACGAGAGAAGGTGTGAGGATGTTGCGATTCTCATGGAGGTTTTCCTTGAGGTGTATTCCAGCTTTGCATCAGAGGAGAACGGCGTTGTTCCGGAAGTCGCAACGATAAGGGATATACTGTACTGGTTCGTCAGTGATTACGCCGATGTCACTGTGACTGAAAGAGTCAACGACCAGGTGACTCCTGAAAATGACTTCGCCTTGAGGCTTGTAATGGACTCTGATCTTGATGATTTGTCATATCTCTATCGTTTTGGTGAATACATTACAGAAAATGAGCTGGGAACGGCAAGGCACCTGTCTTCAATGAGTGAGGAACAGATACAGGCCATGGCAGATACGTACACAGAGGGCTATCGGATGGGATTTGTCACCACAGGGAAGGACCTCTCTAAGAAAAATATCGTGGATGTGAGGTTTGTCCTGGGATTTGAGCGTGTTGTGAGGGCTGCCGTTAAGAATTTTGAGAAGCTGGGGCTTAAGAGCGTGATTTACAGAAAGCCCGTCCATGTTGCCAACGGCAGTACAATTTCGAGGATGGGATACTATGGAGCCTGCCCGAACAGGCAGTACGATTACGATCATAAAGAGGACCAGGCGCTGTTTCTTGATAAGGCATTCAGGGACAGAAAGATAGAGCTTCTTCACCAGGCCTATGAAAATAAGAAGAAAGAGGCTGCCGGATATGCAGGTCCTGCAGTGATGGAGGTGTTTGGAGAGACTCCCTTTGCCCCTGCAAACTGCGAGAATGCACTTAAGTTAAATGACAAGCAGCAGAAGCTTGCGGTTGAGTATGCTTCAAAGGCTGGACGGATTGTCAATGACTACATTAAGGGAGAGGAGAGGAGCTTTACCATCATCGCGTATCCGATTCCCGAAATCGGCGAGGATTACAATGCGATTTTTGACGAGACGGTTAAGCTTAACACGCTCGACTATGAGACCTACAAGCGCCTGCAGCAGGTGATTATTGATGAACTTGATAAGAGCGTCTGCGTGAGGATAAAGGGATGCGGAGAGAACTGCACGGACCTGACTGTCAGGCTGCGTGAGCTTGAGAATCCCGAGAAGGAGACGCAGTTTGAGAACTGTGTTGCTGACGTAAACATTCCAGTCGGAGAGGTATTTACGTCGCCTGTCCTTGAAGGAACGGACGGGGTTCTCTTTGTCAGTGAGGTCTATCTCGAAGGCCTTGAGTACAGGGACATGAAGGTGGAGTTTAAGGATGGAACTGTGACAGCGGTATCGTGCTCTAACTTCGAGGCCCCTGAGGCTGGGGAAAAATATATAAGGGAGAATGTCCTTAAGAACCATGAGACACTTCCGCTCGGTGAGTTTGCTATCGGAACCAATACCACAGCCTACGCCATGGCAAAGCACTTTGATATTTTTGACCGGCTTCCCATATTAATTGCAGAGAAGACTGGCCCTCATTTTGCTGTTGGTGATACCTGCTATTCACATGCTGAGGATGTCCCTGTGTACAATCCTGATGGAAAAGAAATAATCGCAAGAGATAATTCTTTCTCGATTCGCAGGAAAACAGAGCCGGATAAAGCGTATTTTAACTGTCATACTGACATTACCATTCCGTATGAGGAGATTGGAAGCATCACGGCAGTCCATGCTGATGGAAGCGAGCAGCTGATAATTGAGAATGGACGCTTTGCACTAAAGGGTACGGAATTATTGAATGAGCCCCTCGATGCGTGAGCATATTGGTTGACTACTGTATCAAAACCTTGTATTATATATTCGGTATTTTTTGGTGTTTTGCGCTATATATTGAGAATTGGATTCTGGTATCAGACTAATTTGGCTCGTGGATATCGGACATAAATCGAAAGGACTAAGGTATGGCAAAAGTTGGAATAGTAATGGGAAGCGATTCAGATATGCCGGTAATGGCTAAGGCGGCCGACATTCTTGATAAGCTTGGCATAGATTATGAAATGACAATCATCTCCGCACACCGTGAGCCTGACCTCTTTTTCAAGTGGGCAGGAGAGGCTGAGGAGAAGGGCTTTAAGGTAATCATTGCAGGAGCAGGAATGGCAGCTCATCTGCCTGGAATGTGCGCGGCAATTTTTCCCATGCCTGTAATCGGTATTCCGATGCATACTACTTCGCTGGGCGGAAGAGATTCGCTCTATTCAATCGTTCAGATGCCCTCAGGAATCCCGGTGGCAACTGTTGCAATCAACGGTGGAGCCAATGCAGGTCTTCTGGCAGCAAGGATTCTCGCAACTTCCGACGCAGAGATTCTCGCTAAGCTTAAGGCCTATAAGGACGAACTCAGGGAGCAGGTTGAGGCCAAGGATGCAAAGCTTCAGGAAGTAGGCTACAAGAACTACGGCAAGTAGGAACTGACAAGCTGCGAAGCGAAGCGGATTGCGAATATCCGCTTTACAGTAATACACACGAATATATTAACCAACATATAAATTTAAGAGGTGAATCATGGATTACAAGAGTGCAGGAGTAGATATTGAGGCCGGATACAGATCGGTCGAGCTGATGAAGAAGCATGTTAAGGAGACGATGCGTCCCGAGGTACTTACAGGACTCGGCGGATTCTCTGGAGCATTCTCGCTGTCTTCGTTCAAGGATATGGAGAAGCCTACACTGGTTTCTGGAACAGACGGAGTTGGAACCAAGCTTAAGCTGGCATTCGTTATGGGCAAGCATGATACAGTCGGAATTGACTGTGTTGCCATGTGCGTGAATGATATTGCATGTGCTGGTGGTGAGCCTCTTTTCTTCCTTGATTACATTGCTTGTGGAAAAAATATACCGGAGAAGATTGCAGACATCGTTAAGGGTGTGGCTGAGGGCTGTAAGCAGTCTGAGGCAGCGCTGATTGGCGGTGAGACTGCTGAGATGCCTGGATTCTATCCTGAGGATGAGTACGACCTTGCAGGATTTGCTGTAGGTATCGTTGATGAGGCTAAGCTCATTACTGGAGCCAGCATTAAGCCTGGCGATACGCTCATCGGTATCGCATCTTCCGGCGTTCATTCAAATGGATTTTCGCTTGTAAGGAAGGTATTCACAATGAATGAGGCTTCACTTGGAAGATATTTCGAGTCTCTCGGAACTTCTCTTGGAGATGCACTCCTTCGTCCTACCAAGATTTACGTTAAGGCTCTTAAGAGCGTTAAGAATGCCGGCGTTACAATCAAGGGCTGCAGCCATATTACAGGCGGCGGT
>DCHL01000012.1:6616-31723 GCA_002317595.1 Lachnospiraceae bacterium UBA1753
ATGAGAATATTCCCAGAATGCTTCCTGAAGGAATTGCAGCTAAGGTTCTCAAGGACTCATACGAGGTTCCTGCAATCTTTAAGATGCTCCAGACTGATGGAAGAATTGCTGAAGAGATGATGTACAACACCTACAACATGGGTATCGGTATGGTACTTGCAGTTGACCCTGCAGATGCTGATGCAACTGTGAAGGCCATAGAGGTAGCAGGCGAGACCGCATATGTTCTCGGTGAGGCCATCGCAGCTGATGCGAAGGGCGTGGTAATATGCTAAAGGTAGGAGTACTCGCAGGTGGCGGGGGAACTAATCTTCAGGCAATCATTGATGCTGTCGAGAGCGGGAAAATCACAAACGCGGAGATTTCCTTTGTGCTTTCAAACAATCCCGGAGCCTATGCACTTGAGCGTGCAAAAAATCATGGGATTAAGGGAATCGTAATTGACAGGAAGGCGTACGACAGGGAGGCTTTTGATCAGAAGCTTACAGAGACCATCATGTCGGAAGCACCTGACCTCATCGTGCTTGCCGGACTTATGATAATGATTCCACAGGCACTTTGCAGAGAGTACAAGTACAGGATTATCAATATTCATCCGTCACTTATCCCTTCTTTCTGTGGAAAGGGATACTACGGTCTCACAGTTCATGAGAAGGCTCTTGAAAAGGGTGTCAAGGTGACTGGGGCTACGGTTCATTTTGTTGATGAGATTTACGACAATGGTCCAATCATCATGCAGAAGGCTGTCAGTGTTAAGGCCGGAGATACTCCTGAGATTCTTCAGAAGAGAGTCATGGAGGAGGCCGAGTGGCAGATACTTCCAGCGGTTATCGACTGTATTGCAAATGACCGCATCAGGATAACTGATAATCATGTGGAGATCATTGATTGATAAGAATTGTTAATTATTAATTTGCCAGATAATATTTTATAGGAGGAATCATGAAGGTCCTTTTAGTCGGAGGCGGCGGCCGTGAGCATGCAATTGCTACGGCGGTTGTAAAGAGCAGCAGAGTAGACAAGCTTTATTGTGCACCCGGAAATGCGGGAATCAGCGAGCTTGCAGAGTGCGTAGGTATTGGCGTCATGGAGTTTGACGCACTGGTGGCTTTTGCGAAGGAGAAGGAAATCGATTTTGTAATCGTAGCTCCCGATGATCCGCTTGTTGCAGGTGCTGTTGATGCATTTGAGGCAGCTGGAATCAAGACCTTCGGCCCTAGGGCTAATGCAGCCATTCTCGAAGGCTCAAAGGCATTCTCCAAGGACCTGATGAAAAAATATAACATCCCGACTGCTGCGTACGAGAACTTTGACAACGCTGAGGATGCGCTTGCATACCTTGAGACAGCAAAGATGCCTATCGTTCTCAAGGCAGATGGACTTGCCCTTGGAAAGGGCGTACTTATCTGCAATACCCTTGAGGAGGCTAAGGCCGGAGTCAAGGAGATCATGCTGGATAAGCATTTCGGAAGTGCTGGAAACAGGATGGTCATCGAGGAGTTCATGACAGGACGTGAGGTTTCAGTACTGACCTTCGTTGATGGTAAGACAATCAAGACGATGACATCTGCCCAGGACCACAAGAGAGCTGGGGATGGAGACACTGGTCTCAATACGGGTGGAATGGGAACCTTCTCGCCCAGCCCCTTCTACACACCTGAGGTTGATGAGTTCTGTAAGGCAAATATTTACCAGAAGACAGTTGATGCTATGGCTTCAGAGGGAAGAGAGTTTAAGGGAGTTATTTTCTTCGGACTTATGCTTACTCCTGACGGCCCTAAGGTGCTTGAGTACAATGCAAGGTTCGGTGACCCGGAGACACAGGTAGTTCTTCCACGAATGAAGAATGATATCATTGACGTGTTTGAGGCCTGCATCGATGGTACTCTCGACAAGATTGACCTTGAGTTTGAAGATAATGCAGCTGTATGTGTAGTCCTTGCATCTGAAGGATACCCCCTTTCATATGAGAAGGGACTTCCTATCAGCGGACTTGACAGCTTTAAGGACAAGGATGACTATTTCGTTTTCCACGCTGGAACCAAGCTTTCAGAGGACGGAAAGGTTCTGACAAACGGAGGACGTGTTCTCGGAGTGACAGCACTTGGAAGTGACCTAAAGCAGGCAAGGGCCAATGCATATAAGGCTACAGAGTGGATTTCATTTGACAATAAGTACATGAGGCATGATATCGGCAAGGCTATTGACGAGGCCTGATATTATGCTTTTGATGAAGCCTGATATTTTTAGAAACGGAAGTTACAGATGGCAGAAAATGTGAAGTTAAATCTGGATCAATATCATAAGCCGCTGTGCTGCAGGAAATGCAGAGGAAGCATGTCCTTCATGGGTGTGGGGGAGTACAAGTGTGATTCCTGCGGTTTCCTTGATTACGATGATTACGGAGTGGTAAGGAACTACCTGGAGAGTCATAAGGGCGCGACTACTGCAGAGATTTCGGCAATGACTGGAATCAGCCAGAAGGAAATCAATACGATGCTTCGTGAGGAGCGTTTTGAAATTGCTGCTGATTCGAGGTCGTTTCTAAAATGCAAGGGCTGTGGCACTGAAATCAGGAGTGGAATGTACTGCCCGACCTGTGGCAAGATTGCCGAGGCGGCTGAGGCGAAGAAGAGACGTGAGGAAGAGGCAGAAGAGAGACGCAGGAACCTCAATATGTCAGGCACCGGCGCTAAGACTCCACAGCCAGGTTCGGGAGCCAAGCGATTTACAAGGGATAAGTAAAGTATTAGTTTTATGTAAAATTAGCAGCGTAGCTGCGTTATTATAACGAAAGAATTGCGTAGCAATTATTGAGTCTTTGAAAGTAACTTACGAGGAATTAATTATGAAGAGAAAAATTGTAACAAGACTGTTTACAGCACTTCTGATGGGTGCCCTTCTTGTGGGAAGCGTTCCGACAGATGTCTTCGCCGAGGAAGGGACTGAGGCGGCTGAAGGCGAAAATGCTGAGGGTGAGGCGGCTGAAGGCGAAGATGCTGAAGGCGAAAATGCTGAAGGTGAGAATGCTGAAGGCGCAGAGGGTGAGGCAACCGAGGAGCAGTCATCTGGTGGACAGGTTGTCATGAGCGGAATCACTGCTGACAACGGAAGAGTCATCGCCGCATCCTTCCCTGACAGCCTTATGCCGGAAGGTTTCCACAAGAACACCTGTGAGTATCAGGGGCAGAACTTCGAGATTGCAAGCATGGACAATGATGTGACAGGTACTGTTGTACTTGCATACCTTGCAGATGCTGATGGAAGCAATGGAGATTTCTATCTCTGCGATATGGGTGCCCATATGTCTGACTTTATTCAGATATTTAACGGAAACAAGGGCTACATCATCGTACTTGATCCCGGCGATACAATCGTTGCTCCCAATGGCTTTACACGTGCAACGCTTCAGTGGTACGGAAAGAAAAATGTAACAGCATGGATGCTTCCTGGAACAAACAGCCAGTCTTCTGACAAAGAGACATCAAAGCTTGAATTCCGGAATCCATTTGCACCAGTAGAGGTATTTGCAGCATCCGCAGGAGCAAGCGCAGCGCTTGATAGCGGTGTTACAGGAAACCTCGGAAACTCTGATGGCAGTGCCGCACCCGAGAGCAATGAGGAATCTTCAGATAATTCCGGTGAGACCACTGCAGCGACAACAGAGCAGGGTGAGGACGGTTCAGGAATCGTTACAGCGAACCCTTCAGAGTTCCTCATGGTATATGCGATTGACCACACAGGAACAATTGGTTTCTACATTTATGATACTGTTCAGGAGACATATCAGAGATATGTTGCAATTGATACAACAGACACCTCTCTTGTTGAGCATTACAGATCAGCAGCCAAGATAAGGCTTATCATCATAGCTGTTCTTGCAGTTCTCCTTATCATTGCATTGTTCGTTCTTGTCAACTTCATTATTTCAAGAGGCGGAGATGACGACTACGACGATGATGAGGATGATGACGACGAGGATGATGACGACATTGATGATATCGAGGCTTCGAGACGCAGAGTGCTGAGACGTACACAGGCTTCTGACAGCCGCGAGAGAAGATATCAGATGGATCTTGAGGATGATGACGACGAGGATGATGACGATGAGGATGACGATATGACAGTTGCTCCTGCCAGACGTCCCGCCCAGAGACCTGCAGCCCAGCAGCCTCAGCGCAGACCTGCGCCAGCTCAGAGACCTGCAGCACCAGCCCAGAGACCAGTGGCACCTGCCCAGAGACCTGCAGCACCAGCCCAGAGGCCTGTTGGTGATTCACCTGTTATGGCGGATGAACCGGCAGTGAGAAGAGCTCCTGTAAGAAGGAGACCTGTCAGCGATCCTGGAGAGGTTCAGATCAGGGCAGAGCAGCCTCAGAGAAGAAGGGTATCAGTGGCAGACAATGAGGATGTCAGAACAGCACAGCCTGTACGCAGACAGCAGCCAGTCAGGAGAAGACCTGCTGATGCGCAGGGGGATGAGGCAGTTCGTCGCCCCGTAAGAAGGCCTGCGCCGGCTCCAAAGCCTGATATCGATGATGATTTCGAGTTTGAATTTTTAGATGTTGATGAGTAATTAGAAAAGGGGAGTCGCGCATTAATGTGTGACTCCCTGTGTAGTTATGAGGAAAAAATATGTCTGAGATTTATACAGAAAAAGCAAAAGAAGCACTCCGCCTTGCCAAGAAGGCTTCGAGGAGTCTTAAGCAGAATTATGTCGGCACAGAGCATCTTCTGCTCGGATTGATTAATGAAGGAACAGGAGTGGCAGCGGGTGTACTCGCTGAAGCGGGTGTTGACGAAAAGGGAATACTAAAGCTTGTTGACCAGCTTATTGCGCCTACGGGAGAACTGTCCCTCAAGGAACGAGATGGCTACAGCCCCAGGGCGGAAGAAGTCCTCAAGAAAGCTGAGGAGGAGGCGGTCAATAAGAGAAAGACTCAGGTGGGTACAGAGCACATTCTTCTCGCGCTTCTCCTTGAAGGAGACTGTGTCGCAAATAGACTCCTGAACACACTTAGTGTCAATCTTCAGAAACTTTGTGCTGATGTCCTTGTGTCCATGGGAGAAGGCGCAGGTGCCGCAAAGCAGTATTTCAAGAATGGCAAGCTGGTTGTGACCAGCAATGATGCCACGCCTACACTGGACCAGTACAGCAGGGACCTCACAGAGCTTGCGGCCCAGGGGAAGCTTGACCCTGTAATCGGCAGGGAAAATGAGATTACCCGCGTTGTTCAGATTCTGTCGCGAAGGACCAAGAACAACCCGTGTCTTGTCGGTGAGCCGGGAGTTGGAAAGACAGCCATTGTTGAAGGTCTGGCGAAGCGAATCGTTGATGGGAATGTCCCGCCGACTGTGCTTGGAAAGAGGGTTGTAACCCTTGACCTATCCGGAATGGTAGCCGGAAGTAAGTATCGGGGAGAGTTTGAGGAGAGAATCAAGAAGGTAATCAAGGAGGTTATCTCAGACGGAAATGTCCTTCTGTTCCTTGATGAAGTTCATACAATTATTGGAGCTGGCGGTGCAGAGGGTGCAATTGATGCTTCCAATATCCTGAAGCCGTCGCTTGCTAGAGGTGAGGTTCAACTCATCGGTGCGACGACAATATCTGAGTACCGCAAGCACATTGAGAAGGATGCTGCCCTGGAGCGCAGGTTCCAGCCGGTCACAGTTAATGAGCCTACACCCGAGGAGGCAGTTGGGATTCTTAAGGGCATCCGCCATAAGTATGAGGAACATCATGGAGTGATTATCTCTGATGAAGCGGTCGTGGCCTGTGTAAAGCTCTCAGAACGGTACATAAATGACAGATTCCTTCCTGACAAGGCTATCGACGTGATGGATGAGGCATCGTCAAAGCTTCGCCTGTCATGCATGGAGTCTACGCCTGTCCTCACTTCTCTTGAAGAAGAGATGGCACGGCTTGCTGATGATGAGGAAGCTGCTGTCAGGAGTGGTGACATGGCTCTCGCTGGCGAAGTGATCAGGCAGAAGAATAAGCTTAAGAAAAAATATGATAAGGCGGTGGAGAGCCAGAGAAAGAAGGCACTCGAGAACGCGCCTGTCCTCACAGAGGACCAGGTGGCAGAGGTTGTAGCAATCTGGACAAGGATTCCTGTTGCCAAGCTCACAGAGAAGGAAAACCAGAAGCTCCTTAAGCTTGAGAGTATTCTTCATAAGAGGGTAATCGGCCAGGAGGAGGCAGTGTCAGCTGTTGCCAAGGCAATCAAGCGAAGCAGGGTCGGTCTTAAGGACCCTGGAAGGCCCATGGGTTCATTCCTTTTCCTGGGACCTACCGGTGTTGGAAAGACAGAGCTTTCAAAGGCACTTGCAGAGGCGATGTTTGGAACTGAGGAGTCAATTATCAGGGTTGATATGTCGGAGTTTATGGAGTCGCATTCAGTTGCCAAGATGATAGGTTCGCCTCCGGGATATGTCGGCTTTGAAGAGGGAGGACAGCTTGCTGAGAAGGTGAGGAGAAACCCTTATTCTGTCGTGCTTTTTGATGAGATTGAGAAGGCACACCCCGACGTATTCAATGTGCTGCTGCAGGTTCTTGACGATGGACATATCACTGATTCCAAGGGACGTAAGGTGTCATTTAAGAACACAATCATCATAATGACATCCAACGCGGGTGCTCAGCGCATCATCGATCCTAAGAAGCTTGGCTTTAACACTGACAACTCGGCCAAGAAGGACCACGAGGACATGAAGCGCGGTGTTATGGAAGAGGTTAAGAGAATCTTCAAGCCTGAGTTCCTGAACCGAATTGATGAGACCATTGTGTTCCATGCTCTTTCTGATGAGGAGATGAAGTCAATTGTGACACTGCTTTCTGCAAGCCTTGTAAAGCGGGCCGCTGAGCAGATGGGAATCAAGCTGGTAATCACAGCATCAGCAAAGCAGCATATTGTTGAAAAGGGTGCCGAGAAGCGTTATGGAGCCCGTCCGTTAAGAAGGGCAATCCAGAACATGATTGAGGATCCTGTTTCTGAGGAAATCCTTGCTGGCAGGGCAAAGAGTGGAGATACACTGACAGTTGGCTGCAAGAAGGGTGAACTCATTTTTTCCGTGAGCAAGTAGTCAGTATTTTGAGAAAAAATACACCACGCAGCGGTTTTCTATGGTAATATATTTCTATACAGGTCCAGGGACCTGGTTAGGAAAGCAGAAAGAAACAATACAATATTTTTTACACACTTAAGAGGTGAACTATTATGGCAATCGTAGCAGAACTTATCCGCAATGAGGCTGACGGAAAGCTGAGTTTTGGAGATTATTCCCTTGCACAGAAGGCTAAGAAGGAAGACTTTGAGCATGAGGGAGACCTGTTTAAGGTTAAGACTTTCTCGACGATGACCAAGCTTGAGAAGAATGGTCTGTTCGTGTATGAGTCAGTTCCAGGAACCAGTGTTACTGAGTTTGCGGAGACTTCAAAGGGCGTTGTCTTTGCTGTTGAGGGTGCTGAGGATGCTCAGATTACTCTTGGACTTGAAGAAGATACCGCATATGAGGTATTCATTGACGGCGCAAGCATGGGCAAGATTAAGACAAATCTGGGTGGCAAGCTCTCAGTTTCTGTTGAACTTGCAGCCGGCCGTGAGGTGAAGGTAGAAGTTCGCAAGTAACATTAACAGATTTTTTTAACGGGCGGTCAGGGCAGAATAGCTATGACTGTCCGTTTTGTCAATTTTAGAGAGAATTTATGGCAGTAAAGAAAGAGAAAACCGTATATTTCTGTCAGGAGTGCGGGTATGAGTCATCCAAGTGGATGGGCCAGTGCCCCGCCTGTCATCAGTGGAACTGCTTTGTCGAGGAGAAGGTCAAGAAGACATCGGTGTCAAGTTCGCCTCTTGGTAGTACTGGAGGGAAGCGCGGCGTTGACAGGGTGAAGCCTGTTGCGATAAGTGAAGTAGGTGCTCAGACGGAGGAGCGGGTAAAGATTGGAATCAGTGAGCTTGACAGGGTGCTTGGTGGCGGTCTTGTAAAGGGCTCTATGACTCTTATCGGAGGAGACCCCGGAATAGGAAAGTCCACGCTTCTTCTTCAGGTGTGCAGAAAGCTGTCTGATATGGGAAAGAAAGTCCTCTACATCTCAGGAGAGGAATCGGTTGTACAGATTAAGATGAGGGCGGACCGCATTGGACAGTTCTCTTCAAATATGCTGCTCATGTGTGAGACCGACCTTGATTCAATCGTTGATACAATAGGACATGAGAAGCCGGAGGTGGTTGTCATTGACTCCATCCAGACGATGCAGAGCGATGAGGTTCAGGCGGCTCCGGGAAGTGTGTCCCAGGTCAGAGAGGCAACGGCAATCCTGATGAAGGTTGCTAAGGGTATGGACATCTCGGTGTTCATCGTAGGACATGTGACCAAGGAGGGAACTGTCGCAGGACCGAGAGTGCTGGAGCACATGGTGGATACTGTCCTTTATTTTGAGGGCGACAGGCATGCTGCCTACAGAATACTCAGGGGTGTTAAGAACAGGTTTGGGTCAACAGATGAAATCGGTGTGTTCGAGATGCGTGAGGAGGGGCTTGTACAGGTGGCCAATCCTTCAGAATTCATGCTCTCTGGAAGACCTGAAAATGCCAGCGGTGCGATTGTTACATGCTGCATGGAAGGGACAAGGCCAATCCTGCTCGAGATGCAGGCATTAGTTTGCCATACCAATTTTGGATTTCCGAAGCGTCAGGCAATAGGAACGGATTTCAACAGGCTGAACCTTCTTATGGCAGTACTTGAGAAGAGGCTCGAACTACAGATTTCTGACTATGACGCTTACGTGAATATAGCAGGAGGGCTTAAGGTGACAGAGCCTGCGCTTGACCTTGCCATGGTGATGGCAGTTGTATCAAGCTTCAAGAACAGGGCTGTCGACAGCAAACTCGCCGCCTTTGGAGAGGTTGGCCTGTCGGGGGAGGTCAGGGCAGTGTCACTTCCTGAACAGAGAATCAAGGAAGCTGCCAAGCTTGGATTCACGACCTGTGTCATTCCGGCAGCTTCAACTAAGAACCTTAAGAAGATTGATGGAATTAAGATAATCGGAGTAAGTTCCGTGAGGGATGCGATTGATTTGATATGAGCGGATTCTGTGGGTGAAGGGCGCCTGCGAATGAAATGATACTCATAGAAATACAGATAAAGCTTATCGAGAGAGACGAACTTTTCGTTGACAATATGCATTGGGATATGATATAAAAGATAAGTCGGGCGCTTTGTTGCCGACTGTACAGGGGAATCATACAGTGGCAGTATGACGGTCTCCAAAACCGTTCACGGGGGTTCGAATCCCTCTTCCCCTGCTAATGCAGATAGCTTGAAGGCTTTGAATAAGGCTTTCAGGCTATTTTTTTTCAGAATAAAAGGATGCAAATCAAGAAATGACATCAGCTAAACACCGAAAAAATCTATCACAGACGCAGTATATTGCTGTTGGATTCCTTCTCATGATTGTCATAGGAGCAATTCTGCTTATGCTGCCTGTATCGTCAAGGGCGGGAGTGTGGACGGACCCGCTGTCGGCGGCGTTCACTGCCACATCGGCCAGCTGTGTAACTGGCCTGGTGGTTTTTGACACCTATTCACACTGGTCACTTTTTGGTCAGCTGGTTATTCTGACGCTGATTCAGATTGGCGGTCTTGGATTTATCACGGTCGGAGTATTCTTCTCAATCTATTTGAGGAGAAACATTGGACTCATCGCCAGAAACCGAATGCAGGAGAGTGTCAGTGCACTTCAGCTTGGCGGCGTTGTAAAGCTGGCAAAGCAGATTGTCATTGGTACGGCAGCCATTGAAGCTCTTGGCGCCCTGTTCCTTTCCTTTGTGTTTATCCCTGAGATGGGATTTGGTCAGGGTCTTTACTATTCGGTGTTTCATTCGATTTCAGCATTCTGTAATGCGGGATTTGACCTCATGGGCAAGTATGAGGAGTACTCATCCTTTGTGGCATATAGGGACAACCTCTGGCTCAATCTTGTGTTCTGCGCACTGATACTCATTGGCGGTCTTGGATTCATGGTGTGGCAGGATCTTTATCAGAACCGTCTTAACTGGAAAAAATATCACCTCCACACAAAGCTGGTTCTTTTAGGCCTTGTGATTTTTACCGTTGGCGGCACCTTGCTCTTCTGGATATTTGAGCGCAACAATCTTCTCGCCGGGGTGAGCCCCGTTGGACAGTTCTGTGCTTCCCTCTTTGGAGCGGTAACTCCCAGGACAGCGGGCTTTAACACTACAGATACAGGCCAGCTCTCAGAGGCAGGGCAGATTCTGACTGTCTTCCTGATGATAGTGGGAGGTAATTCAGGTTCTACGGCCGGTGGAGCCAAGGTTACAACCGTAATGGTTCTCTTCATGTTTGTGTGGGCATCGCTTCATCAGTCTTCTGAGGTGCAGACCTTCGGACGGCGTCTTACCCAGGAGACAGTGAGAAAGGCATCGGTCGTATTTACCATCAATCTCACGCTTGGGGTTGCGGCGGCAATGGTTATCTGTGCAATTCAGAACCTGTGTCTGGGGGAAGTCCTTTTTGAGACGTTTTCTGCAATGAATACTGTCGGAATGACGATGAACCTCACGAGGGAGCTTATTCCGGCGTCGAGAATTATTATTATGATACTTATGTATTTTGGAAGAATCGGATCTCTCACCTTTGCGTTCTCCTTCTTTAAGAAGAAGGACACGGATGTGCTTAAGAATCCGGTGGGTGAGATATCAGTAGGATAAGGAGGGGAAACAATATGAAATCAATCCTTGTAATTGGAATCGGTAGGTTTGGGTACCACCTGTCAAAGAAACTTTCAGAACTGGGAAACCAGGTCATGGTTGTCGACGAGAAGGAGGAGAATCTTGAGGAGCTTCTTCCCGTTGTCACATCTGCCAAGGTGGGTGACTGCACAAATCCTAAGGTGCTCGAGGGTCTTGGTGTCCGTGACTTTGATGCAGTGTTTGTATGCATTGGAACCAATTTCCAGAGTTCGCTTGAGATTACAAGCCAGGTTAAGGAAATGGGCGCAAAGTGGGTTGTCAGCAAGGCTACAAGAGACATTCATGCAAAGTTCCTTCTGAGAAACGGTGCTGACGAGGTTGTATATCCGGAGCGCGACGTTGCCCTCACGATGGCAACTAAGGCGAGCGCTAACCATGTATTTGACTATATCGAGCTTACTGAGGAATATGGCATCTACGAGATTCCGCCCCACGAGGACTGGATCGGGAAGACCATTAAGGATGTCAATTTCCGCGCGAAGTATCAGATCAGTATTCTTGGAACCAAGCGGCCTGGAGCCAAGGAACCCTCGCTGCTGCCACCTGCTGACCATATTTTTAAGGCAGATGAGCATCTCATGGTAATAGGCGAGAAGGACAAGGTTGACGAGCTTCTTAAGAAGATTAAATAAGGAAAAAAATAAATACACCAACACACAGAAACGGAGAAAAAATTATGAGCGAGTATTCAATCAACACAAAATGCGTTCAGGGAGGATATACACCTGGAAATGGGGAACCCAGGCAGATTCCTATCTACCAGTCAACTACATTCAAGTATGAGACAGGGGATGCGATGGGAGCACTCTTTGATCTTGAGGCTTCAGGGTATTTCTACTCAAGACTTGCCAATCCCACAAATGATATTGTGGCGAAGAAGATAGCAGAGCTCGAGGGCGGAAGCGCCGCAATGCTTACATCTTCAGGACAGGCTGCAAGCTTCATGGCATTCTTTAATATCTGTGAGTGCGGAAGCCATATCGTTGCGTCTTCAACAATCTATGGCGGTACCTTCAACCTTCTTGATGTGACAATGAAGAAGATGGGAATTGAGACTACCTTTGTTTCGCCCGACTGCAGTGAGGAAGAACTGAATGCTGCATTCAGGGATAACACAAAGCTTGTCTTTGGTGAGACAATCGCTAACCCTGCACTTACGGTTCTTGACATTGAGAAATTTGCTAAGGCAGCACATTCACATGGTGTACCACTTATGATTGATAATACATTTGCTACACCTGTAAACTGCAGGCCTATAGAGTGGGGAGCAGACATCGTAACTCACTCTACAACAAAGTACATGGATGGACATGGAGCTGGTCTTGGAGGCGTTATCGTTGACGCTGGAAAGTTTGACTGGATGGCACATGCAGATAAGTATCCCGGACTCACTACTCCTGATGATTCATATCACGGAGTTACATATGCTGAGAAGTTTGGAAAAGAGGGAGCATTCATCACAAAGTGTACCGTTCAGCTCATGAGGGACTTTGGAAGCATGCAGTCACCCTTCAATGCATTTATCTTAAACCTTGGTCTTGAGTCACTCCATGTGAGAATGCCTCGCCATGTTGAGAATGGTCAGGCTGTTGCAGAGTATCTTCAGGGAAGGGACGAGATTGAGTACGTAAGCTATTCAGGACTTCCTACAGACAAGTATTACGAGGTGGCTAAGAAGTATCTTCCTAATGGCGGATGCGGAGTTGTATCCTTCTGTCTGAAGGGCGGAAGAGCGGCAGCTGAGACCTTCATGAATGCTCTCAAGCTCGCTGCAATCGAGACACATGTGGCAGACGCAAGAACCTGCTGCTTAAACCCTGCAAGCACGACTCACCGTCAGATGAATGACGAACAGTTAAAGGCCGCAGGCGTACCTGCAGGCCTTGTAAGAATGTCATGTGGACTTGAGGATAAGGCGGACCTTATCGCTGATATCGCTCAGGCACTTGATGCCATCAGATAAATTCCGATTTCAAAATATCGAATTACTTATTTCTGTAAATAAGAAATCTGTCCTGTGAGCTCCTTCGGGATAGGCATACCGCTCTTGGTAAGCTTGCCCGTCAGGAGCTCTAACTGATGCAGAAGCTGTGACTGATGGACCTCGTAGCGCTCGTTGAGCGGAGCATATAGCGGGTTAGTCTTGATCTGCGCTCGGATATCACTGTTAAATGGACAGTACTTATAAAGGATGGAGCGTGCCACCTTGTTGAGACGGGGGGAACCGCCTGATTCATATTTTATCCAGGTGATGTAATCAGCGACAAAGGCGTCGCGGTAATTGTTCTTGGCGCGCTGAAGCTGCATCTTAACCTTCTCCTTGACATCGGAGGAGATGTCCTTGTTCTTTCGGTAGAACTGGAAGAAGTCAGCATACTCTGAGGTGAGAGAGGGGTCTGTTATATCGTTCCAGTACACGCCCTGAATGTGCTTGCACAGCTCCCAGCGGAACTCGCCGCAGAGTTTAAGAAGCATCTCCGATACATTCTCGGTAGGGAAGATGGACAGCATTATGCGGCCCTGGGAGTCGCGCTTTGAGCTTGCGGTCTCCTGCCAGAGAGAGCCCCTGGTTCCAACGTTGGGCATCAGAATAAAGTGCGGAATGACCTCCTTATCTATGAATTCACGCTGAATGCCGTATTCGGGCGCGGTATATATGGTCTGCCTGTAGAACAGGGAGAAATCAACGCTTCGGAGGTTATTGATTATCTCGTGAATCTTTTTCGGTGTAATAAGCAGTCCGCTAAGCGGTCTCAGTATATTGTGCTCTGAGAGGATTGGACAGAAGGTCGTAATCCTTCCAAAGGTTATTCTGTTGCCGATCGTGAAGAGGTTGGCAATCTCGTACTGGACCTTGCGGGTCCTGTCATGGAGATAGGCTGTCTCCTGCTCCTTGGTGATATAGCCATTGTTCTTCTGGTCGCGCAGATATGCAGGGTAATCCATGTCGAACTCGTTCTTCGAGGGTTCTTCCTTGCCCTGATATATGAGCTTAAGCCAGTCGTAGATTGTAAGGACGCAGCCTGTATCATCATATTCCATATGCTGGATAATCTCAAAGAGTGCGGACGCATTATTCATACCGCATATATCCTCATCCATGTATCCAAAACAGAAGAACATCTTGACAACTGTGGGGACAGAACTGCCCTGTATGCTCTTGAAGAATGCGGCTTCGTATATTTTGTAAAAGCCATCAGAAATAGAGCGGCGCAGCTTTCTGGCTGAGTCGGTGGTCTCGTTCTTGTCTGTAAGAAGACGGTATTCATCAAGGAGGTCCCTGAAATTCGATCTGAATTCGGCATCGACACCGGAATAGTCGAGAATCGTTTCGAGGGAGCTGTGGAGAACTTCATAGGCATCCCTGATCATAGGAATCTCATCATCTGCAGTCAGTGCATATTCCTCAATGGCCTTGAGGCTCTTCTTGTACTCATTGACTCTGGTATGAAGCGCACCGACATCCACATAGGGGCTGTCAGACATGTAGATTATCATCTTGCTCACTGAAGCCTCGATGGGGGTAGTATCCGCAAATGGATTCTTGGATACGTGGAAGAGGAGATTGGAATAGAGGTCAAAATAATCACCTGCTTCTCCTGAGATGATATAGGAGGATAGTTCAGACAGGTAGTCTACCGCCAGGTTGGAAAGGCGCACGAGCGCCTGGGTGCTGGTGATGGCATCCATGCAGATTCCATAGCTCAGCTGGGCTGACGAATTGTATATCACGGACCTGGTCTCAGCGGGAAGTGCTCGCAGTGCACCGAAATACTGGACCTTCCAGGCCGGAACATCATCCTCGGGAGCAAAATCAGAAAGTTCATCCATATAGGAGAGCGTCTGGCTGGGGAGCTTGAACCTGGTACATAATTCGAGATAGGTATCATAGCTGTCCTTCATGAAACGGTACAGGCCATGAGCATCAGAAATCATATGCTGGTATCCCTGGAAAGTATCGATATACATCCTGATGGCAGCAGTTGCCAGCGTCTGGATGATCTTCGGATTGGCAGCTACGACCTTGTCGATATCTGAAGGCTTGGTATAGGAATAGCTGTATAGAACGGTATCCTCCATGGCCTCATATGTGAAGGCGTACTGCGTGTCGGGAAGCTCGAGTATTCCAAGAATGCCGCCCGCAGAAATAGTCACAGAATGAAATCTGTCATGAATCCGCACACTGCCTGAAAGCACAATTTCAAGTGAACCAACCATGTTGAACAGAGTGTGGATGGTCTCCCCTTTTTTTACGTTAATCTTACCCATGAATTACCCCTGAAAAAAATTACTTATAGAAATCGATGAGTTCCTTGCATCTGAGAAGCACATTAAGAAAAAGCTTGCGCTCCACAGCGTCCTGCCAGAAACCGGACTTTCGCATTCCCTCAAGAATATATTTCGACATGACACCCTCAAACAGATCGCCATCCATGATTGTTGCATTCTTGATGGCGGCCTCCTCCTGGGCCTGAGTCTTTATTCTGCGCTTTGTGTAGGCATAGACATAATTTTTATTAATGAATACAGACTTCCTGGCCTCGTTGATAAAGCTCATCAGTGTACCATCGTACACTGGAAAGCGGATGCTGCTGTGCCCCTGCTCGCCGTTGTAATCCTGCGCAACGTCGCGCCCGCCCTTGTCTGACAGCCAGGCAGTGTATCGGAAAAGCTTAGTAACGTCTGCTTCATATTTATCGATAAACTGCTGTGCCTGTGTTCTGGTATCCTGCTCGTTCATGCGTCCCCCTGAAAAAAAGTCAGATTAGTTGATAATTCAACAACTTATTTAACAACAGTATACCACAGTTATGGTATACTTAAACAATGAAGAATTTCAGATTGCAAAGAAATATACATCTGATAAAAATTAATGAATTTCTGCAGCGGCGGCTCGGGGAGAACGTCCGCATAGTCATGGGTATCATGTCGCTGCTGCTTGTGTTCTGTGGGCTTGTGGTCGGACTCCTTGGAAGAGGATGGGCAGGGGCCTGGTTTCTTGTGCTTCTCGGTATTGTTTTTGGGTTTCCGCCCTGCCTTTCATTTCTGATGAACAGCGGTGATGATGCTGGTGAGGAGCCTGCCTCAGAAAAAAGGGTACTTCTTTCTGATGAACCTGAACCTGTTCAGACCGGTGGGAAGTCATATAGAATGGGAAGGAGCGAGGATCAGGCCGAGCTTGACAGACAGGCACGACAGTTCGAGGCAATGCTTGAGAAGCAGCGCCTTAAAAAGGAGCGCGAGGATGAGGCAAGGCGCCGCGCAGCCCAGAAGGAGAAGGAAGAGCGCGAGGCTGCCGTAAAGCGCGAGAGGGAACGCCAGGAGGCGGAAAAGAAGCGCAGGGAAGAGAAGCAGAAGGCTGAAACGGAAAAGCGCGAGCGCAGGAGAAGGGCTGAGGAAGAGCGAAGACGTGAGCAGGAGAAGAGAAGGAAAGGTGCCACATCAGGTAATGTGTACAAGGCGCCCGTAGTGAATGGCGACGGAGAATTTTTCACGGGTGTATCGGGAAGAGAGGAACTCAAGAAGCGCTACAAGGAACTTATCAAGCAGTACCATCCAGATAACGGCGCGGGTGATGTGGAGGCTCTTCAGAGGGTTCAGAGGGAGTACGAGGAATTATCCTTATTTTTTGAAAAATATGAGAAACATAATTTTTGACAGAGGAAAAATTATAGTGGCGGTCTCTCTTGCTGTAGCGGCGCTTCTGACAGGGTGCGGTGCAAACAGGAAGAATACTGAACTGGCTGAGAGTGCAAAGGGTCTTGAGGGCAGTGAAATCCGTCTGCTCTATGCCGGTGACTGGATTACAGCCAGTGAGAAAAGACTGGCGGAGACATTTGAAGCTGAGACTGGCATACATGTGGAGTTTGTGAGAGCGGAATCGGATGGGTATACTGAACTCATTATGGAGAAGCTGAAAAGTGGGAACTGTGAGGATATTTTCATGCAGCAGTCGGGGCCAGCGCTTGAGCGTACCTACAGGATACAGGACTACGCTCTTGACTTAGCCCAGGAGGAGTGGGCCGCGTATTATGATTCATTTACTGCAAATCAGACCATAATTGATGATAAGCTCTATGGAATGACCTACTTTGATACGACTACGGATTACTATCTTGTATATAACAGAAAGCTTATGTCTCTTGCCGGTGTTACGGAGGTGCCTAAGGACTGGGACTCTTTCATGGACACATGTGAGATGCTCAAAAATTCAGGCGTGACACCAATCTACGAGCCGATGGCTGATGGCTGGCATCAGACAATGCTATGGGCCGACATGGGGCAGGTCTTTGAGGTGCTACGGCCAGGGATTACAGTGAAGCTTAAGAACAATATGAAGACCTTTGCGGGGGATGTATATATGCAGCAGGCAATGTATGAGCTTAAGTCGCTTGCAGATGGAGGTTACTTTGGTGATTCATTCCTTGAGGACACCTATGCAGAGGCACCAGCTGCGCTTGCATCAGGGGAATATGCGATGTGCATGATGAAACCTGGAAAGATTGCCGAAATAGTAGCTGACGACCTGAACCAGAATTATTCGGAATCTGACTTCGGACTGATGCTTCTGCCCCTGTGTGATAATCAGACACTTAATATTCATCCTTCGGGGCCGACGAGGTTTATTTATAAGGGTACCGGGAATGAGGCGGCTGCCCGCCTGTATCTGTCATTTCTGGCGAATCCTGAGAGCATTCAGTATATGATAGATAACGAGGCGTCAATTGAGAATCTGCCCTTTGATGCAGGTCAGACTCCGGCCTACAGTCCTGCAACTGCTGTATTCCTCAGCGGATTTTCTGATGAGAACTCAGGAATGGTACTTCAGGACAGTGTCGTGTATTTAAATGAGCAGTGGGATGCCATAGCAGCTGATATGGCACATATGTTTAGTGGGAAAATGAAACCTGAAGAGGTTCTAAAAAGGATAGATGAGAGGCGGAGCCAGATTGCAGCAGAGGTTTCTGATGTGAACTGGACCGTGAAGGGAGAGTAAATGAGAGCTGCTTTCATTGTTGCATATGTTGCACTGTTTGTGCTGAATGTATGTATTCTTAAACGCACATATTCAAAAAAGAATATCCATCTTTTTCACACATTCGGCCTTCTGATAATTACATCGAGTATAATGATGGCATCAGATGTTTTTATCATGTGTTCATCCGCAAGAAGTGCGGCCTTTGCAGCATTTACCGTGTACTATATTTCTTTTTCATGGCTGTTTTTCGCGCTGGTAAGATTTGGACAGATTTATTCGGGTAGTAATGTGGATTATGTTCATGCCTATAGGAATATCTTTTTCTGGATCATTCTCGCGTCGAATGTGGCAGTAGTTGTGAATTATTTCCATCACTATATTTTCAGTATCACGCACACCGAGTGGATGGGACATAGCTGCTGGGTAGTATACCAGTACTATCCCTTCTATGTGTATCTGGCGGTGTTTTACATCATGCTGCTTTACACAGTTGTGGTCCAGATTAAGGATGGTCTCAGCTCAGCAAGAATATTCCTGGTAAAGTACATTGGAACAGTGGTTGTTATTATAGTGGCGGCATTGTTTTACTCGATAGGTATTTTTTCTGGAACACCCATATTCCTGGCTTCAGCAGTAATATCGCTGAGCAGTGCCCTGATTATCTATATGTCGGTTGTCTATGCGCCCTCACGGCTGGTGCACAGTGCGCTTGTATTCATTGCCGACAAGCTGAATGATGGTGTTGTTCTGTTTGATGACAGTCACCAGCTTCAGTTCTGTACAGATTCCTTTCTTGAGTCACTGGATATGACATCTGAGGAATTCCCGCATACGGAAGAGGAGTTCATCAGGCTTCTGATGGATGAGCATGAGGATTCAACGGGTCTTGCCGGATATCAGCGCGAGGTGATAAAGGACGGAGATGCCAGGTATTATGAGATAAAAAATAAGCCGCTTATGGACCGGGCCCATACGGTGGGTGCGGTGTACTGGCTGGTTGACACAACGGATGCGGTAAAAAGTTACTCTGAGATGGAGTTCAAGGCGAATTTCGATGAGCTCACAAATGTGTACAACGAGCGCCACTTCATCGAGAAGGCGGAGGAACTTTTATCTGCAAGACCTGATACTGATTATGTGATGCTCTGCACTGACATTGACGGATTCAAACTGTTTGAGGAACGGTTTGGACATAAGCAGTCCATAGAGCTTCTTCAGTCCATGGCCAAGGCTCTTAGATACTTCTTCGCGGGCATGAAAAATGTGGTCTATGGAAGAATTAACGCCGACAACTTTGCAATTCTGGTTCCTGAAAAGGGACTTGAGGAGCACGAGTTTGAGATGATAATGGCAATGGACAACGTGACCATGGAATTCTGTACTGCATTTTACATTCTTCATATGGTGATGGGTGCATACAGGATATATGACAGGTCCGTTGATGTCAGGACCATGATCAACAGGGCTATGATGGCAGGCAGCACTGCTAAGGGTAAGTATGACAAGCAGCTTGTGTGGTACGATGAGAAATCCCAGGAGATACTTTTCAGGGAAGCAAGGTACAATGCAGAGCTGTCGGATGCCATTGAGAACGGACAGATCAAGATGTTCCTCCAGCCGCAGGTTGATGAAAGCGGCAAGGTAGTGGGAGCAGAGGCACTGGTCAGATGGCTCCATCCTGAGGAAGGGCTTATACCGCCTGGACGTTTCATTCCCTGTTTTGAGCAGAATGGGAAAATCACAGAGCTTGATATACACATCTGGAGACAGGCCTGTGCGAAGCTTCGCGACTGGAAGCGTATGGGCAGGGAGGATATGTATATTTCCGTCAATATTTCTGCCAGGGATATCTATGCATTTAATGTCTTTGAGATATTTGCTGAGATGGTGGCAAGGTATGACATTTCGCCTTCGAGCCTTAAGCTTGAGATAACAGAGTCCGCATTTGCAGAGGATATGGAACAGCATGTTGCCCTCATCAACAAGCTGCAGAAGTTTGGTTTTGCTGTTGAGATGGATGATTTTGGAAGTGCGTATTCTTCCTTCAATATGCTGAAGGACATCTGTGTGGACGTGCTGAAGATTGATATGAAATTCCTTGCTGATACGGATAATATTGAACGCTCACGGACAATACTTGAGAGTATTGTCAATCTTGCCAAGGAACTTAAGATGTCCACTGTGGCAGAGGGCGTTGAGACGAAGGGACAGTTTGAATTCCTGAAGGCAGCGGGCTGCGAAATATATCAGGGATATTACTTCGCAAAACCGATGCCTGTCATGGAATTTGAAGAGAAATACATTAGTGATTAAAAGTAATACATAGCATTGGAATGACATTCATGGTGTCATTCGTGAGTATGCTCATGAGAGGGAATTTACGTAATCCCGGTAGGTTTTCTCGATTCCTTCGCGAAGAGCAGTTGAACCCTTCCAGCCAAGGCTTTCAGCCTTTGATACATCAAGAAGCTTTCTTGGGGTTCCGTTAGGCTTTGATGTATCCCACAGAATATCGCCTTTGTATCCTACAATGTCGGCTACCAGCTCGGTCAAGTCCTTGATTGTGATTTCCTTGCCGGTGCCGGCATTTACTGTCTCATTTCCGCTATATTTTTCCATCATAAGTACGCAGAGTTCGGCGAGGTCGTCTACATAGAGGAATTCACGTAAGGGTGATCCGTCTCCCCAGCATGTGACTGAAGGAGCGTCAGATACCTTTGCCTTGTGGAAGCGTCTGATCAGTGCGGGCAGTACATGGCTGTTCTCAGGGTCGTAGTTGTCGCCAGGTCCGTAAAGATTGGTGGGCATCACGCTTATATAGTCAGTTCCATACTGCTTGTTAAGGTACTCGCAGTACTTGAGACCTGAAATCTTGGCGAGGGCATAAGCCTCGTTGGTGGGCTCTAACGCAGAAGTGAGGAGAACATCCTCCTTCATGGGCTGCGGTGCCATCTTGGGATAGATGCAGGATGAACCTAAGAATTCAAGCTTTTTGCAGCCGTTCATGAAGGCTGCGTTAATTACATTCATTTCAAGCATCATATTTTCATACATGAAATCTGCAGGGTGTGCAGAGTTGGCCATTATTCCACCGACCTTTGCTGCGGCAAGGAATACGTATTCGGGCTTGTGCTCCTTGAAGAAGGCATCGACGTCCCTCTGGTTGCAGAGGTCGAGCTCTGCGTGGGTGCGGAAGAGTATATTATCATAGCCGAGCGCCCTGAGTCTTCTGACGATGGCTGAACCGACCATTCCGCGGTGTCCTGCAACATATATTTTAGATTCCTTATTCATTATTTCACGATTCCCTTCTCGAGGTATTCCTGCAGATTGAGCTTTACATGCTCTTCAACTCGCTCAACTGCTACCTTCGCCATATCATGCTCCACCATTATTTTTACCAGCTGCTCAAAGCTTGTCTTGGTGGGGTTCCATCCAAGTTCTGTCTTTGCCTTAGTGGGGTCACCAAGGAGGTTGACTACGTCAGTCGGTCGGTAGAAATCAGGGCTGACTTCAACGAGTACGTGGCCTGTTGCCTTATCTATTCCCTTTTCGTCCATTCCTTCGCCGACGAACTCAAGCTCGATGCCTGCGTGATGGAAGGCAAGTGTACAGAACTCTCTTACAGAGTGCTGCACGCCAGTGGCGATTACGAAATCCTCAGGCTTTTCATTCTGAAGTATCAGCCACATGCACTCAACATAGTCACGTGCATATCCCCAGTCCCTGAGAGAAGAGAGGTTGCCAAGCTTAAGGGTGTCCTGCTTGCCCTGGGCAATTCGTGCTGCAGCAAGAGTGATTTTTCTTGTTACGAAGGTCTCACCCCTGCGCTCGCTCTCGTGGTTGAAGAGGATTCCTGAACAGCAGAACATATTGTAGGCTTCCCTGTATTCCTTTACAATCCAGTAACCATATAATTTTGCAACTGCATATGGGCTGTAGGGGTGGAAGGGTGTGTTCTCGTTCTGGGGAACCTGCTCGACCTTTCCATACAGCTCGCTGGTTGATGCCTGATATATGCGGCAGGTCTCGGCAAGGCCGCAGATTCGTACTGCCTCAAGAACCCTAAGCACACCTGTTGCATCTACATCGGCAGTGTACTCGGGCTCGTCGAAGGATACCTGTACATGGCTCTGTGCTGCGAGGTTATATATCTCATCAGGCCTTACTGAACCGATGACGGAGAGGAGAGACATTGAATCCCCAAGGTCTGCATAGTGAAGATGGAACTTGTCGTGACCTTCAAGATGAGCAATCCTCTCTCTGAGATCCACCGATGATCTTCTGATTATTCCGTGTACATCGTAGCCCTTCTCAAGAAGGAATTCTGCAAGGTATGACCCGTCCTGGCCAGTTACACCAGTGATGAGTGCTGTTTTATGTAAACTTGATTTTTCGCTTGTTGACATTTCGTTCTCCTTTGTAATTGATGATGAAATCAGTATATTATCCGTGTTTAGGAGAATAAATAGCAGATGTTGGCGAGAATTTGCACAATATTGACTTGTGGTGTATTATTGGAGTATGAAGCACCTGAAACCCTATTTTCTTTGATTTAGGAGGTTATATGCCGATAAACAATGCCCTGTTTCATGACGGATTTGAGAGTTCGAGCCGTGTAATTTACACTCCCTCACAGTTTGCGAGGCAGTATCTTATGTACCTGCAGGAGGCGGGAACGCTTCAGGCAGAAAAACCCCATGTGAGCAGCAGGTCAAACCTGTCTTCATACCTGTTTTTTGTCGTTGAATCGGGTTCTGGTGCCCTCTGGTATGATGGGGTGAGGTATGACTTAGGTCCTGGGGACTGTGTCTTTATCGACTGCAGGAAACAGTATTACCATGAGGCGTCTGCTGATCTGTGGAAACTCTGCTGGGTACATTTCAACGGTCTTGCGATGCAGGGAATATATGATAAGTACATAGAAAGAGGTGGTCTGTGCTGTTTCCATCCAAAAAGCAGGGAGCGATTCGTGGCAGTTGCCAGGCAGATACACAGGCTTGCCATGGGAAGCGACCACATCAGAGATATGAGGATAAATGAGAATCTATGTATACTGACCACGCTCCTCATGGAGGAGAGCTGGCATCCCGAGAGGGAGAAGAGTGACAGAGGCAGGAAGAATATATCCGAAATCAGAAGCTATATTGATGAGCATTTTGCGGAAAAAATCAGCCTTGAGTCCCTGGCAGAGCAGTTCTTCATAAATAAATACTATCTGTCCAGGCTGTTTAAGAGCCAGTATGGTATGTCAGTTGGGAGTTATATTACGGAAGTGAGAATAACCGCGGCAAAGAGAAAACTGAGATTTTCCTCTGAAAGCATCGAGAGCATAGGCCTCTCGTGCGGCCTATGCTCTCTGTATTATTTTTCACGGATATTCAAAAAGGTGGAGCAGGTGAGCCCCAGTGAGTACAGGAAGAAGTGGGAGTGATTAACCAACCAGAGTCATTCTGTACCAGGTGAGGGCATCTATGTAAGCTTTGTAGATTACATCAATGTCCATCTCCTTAAGAGTAAGGATACGTGAAATCTCTTCCCAGTCAGCCTTCTCATAAAGCTTGATGAAGCTTAAGATGGGAGCAAACTTGCCTTCGCCGAAGATGAGGGCATCCTTGATGTCCTTGGATACCTGAATCATCGCAAGGGCTTCGCTCATTGGCTTCTCAAGTATGATGTCGAGCATTGAGAAGAGTCCCATGAGGAAGAGGTCGTCAGCCTGAAGCTTGAGCTCGAAAGCACCTGCCAGGTTCTCAGCAAATCTTGCGCGGAGAAGTGAGAGACGAGTGAGCTCGCTGGGCTTATCTGCGTAGAGCTGCTCCGTGACAACGGTGTTAATCCATTTCTTGAGCTCGCGCTGTCCGAGCATTGCTGCTGCGTGGCGGATTGAAGAAATCTCAGCTGTCTTGACTACTCTGTTAACCATCTTGAGGAGTGAGAGTGTAAGGGCGGGATCGCGTCCAATCGTGTCAGCCGCACTCTGCAGGTCGAAGTCGGGAGCATTAACTACCTTGAGGAGCTGCAGGTATGTCACCTTGATAGGTGCAACTGAATTGTTGCCTATTGCCACGGGAAGTCTGTAGAACTCACCCTCAAAGAGGTCGTAGCCACCGGTCGCACACAGCACGTCGAAGGTGCTGGTTGTGTCGATATTGCCCGCAATGAGCTTCGCATTGGGGTAGAGCTTTGAGAAGAATATTTTAGCCTTCTCAATTACAATCTTCTTATTGTTGAGCAGGACATAGTCCATGAGCGATAGAACCTGGGCATAGTCCATGAACTCAGAAACTGCCAGCTTACGGATAGCCAGCTTGTATCCGGCTTCCTTGAGCTCCTTGAGTCTGTTGATATATACCTCAACCGGAGGAACTGTCCTGTCAATCAGGAATACAATCTGGGCGTGTGGGATGCCCGTGCACTGTGAATCCATATCAGAGAAGATGGATACGTTGCTCACAGGAACGAAAATCGGCACATCGCCTGAAAGGGTCTCAATGCCCATAGCCTGAATGAGCTCAAGTCCTGGTATATTGGTGGCACCATCGTTCATGCTGGTAACCATTGTAAGCGGATTTAAAAATGGATTGGACTTCTGCGAGAAGACAGAGTATGCCTTGACTGCCATGTCCTTGTCAAATAATGGAATCAATGTGATTAACATATGAATCCCCCTTTCTATTTTATCCGGCAGCATATATGCTCCGAAAAAGAAATATCTCCACATCTAATGTATCACTTTACCGGCAATATTATCAAGTACGTTGTTAAGTACAAAAGCGTGCGAAGAGCGTATGATTTCAGATACTTGTCAGATGGTGATAATTGTATTACTTTATTAAGAAAAGAAAAAGAGTATTATTTAGGAAGAAAAAGGAAAGTTGGAGGATTTTTATGAGGGATTTCTCTAAGGCATCTGAGCGTGTGCAGCAGGCCCTGGCAATGGCGACAAAGGCGCATTTCGGACAGAAGGACAAAGCAGGGAAAGACTATATCCTGCATCCAATGACGGTGGCAGGCACAGTTTATGATATGGGCGATGACTATATCATAGTCGCACTTCTTCATGATGTCGTTGAAGACACGGACGTGACAATCGATGAGATAGAAGCAGCTTTTGGAAAAAATATTGCAGATACTGTTTCCATTGTGACACATGACGAGTCGGACTCGTATATGGATTATGTCCGTAAAATAAAGGAGAGCGGTAATGACATTGCTTTCCAGGTGAAGCTTGCTGATATGAAGAACAACATGGATCTGGGAAGACAGACTGTTATCACTGAGAAGGATATTGACAGGCTTGAGAAGAAATACATTCCTGCACTGAGATATCTTCTGTTTGGGTAATAT
>DCHL01000012.1:31789-35149 GCA_002317595.1 Lachnospiraceae bacterium UBA1753
GTAATATATCCTGTTTGGGTAATGTCTTCTGTTTGGATAATTCTAGGAGAAAAGTAAAATATAATGAAGGAAGTCTATTTTGTAAGGCACGGCCAGACAATCTGGAATGTGGAGAACAAGATTTGCGGAGCGACAGATATTGCACTCACGCAGCTCGGCCACGACCAGGCCGTTGCCACAGGGGAAAAAATTAAAGCGATGAATCTTGCGGTTGACGAGATACTCTACTCACCTCTTCAGCGTGCACGGGATACAGCGCTGCATATTTCGGAGATTACTGGAATCCCGGCAAGGGAAGAGCCAAGACTTATCGAGCAGAATTTCGGCAAGTATGAATCGACGGCCAGGAACGGCGCAGAGTTTGCCGCTGCCAAGGCACAGTTTGCCAACAGATATGAGGGCGGTGAATCGATGCTTCATCTTGCACAGCGAATTTACAATCTCCTTGATGATGTGAAGGCGTCGGACAAGAGGTACATCCTCGTGGCACACAATGGAATTGCCAGAGTTGTGCAGTCATATTTTTTCGAAATGACAAATGAAGAGTATGCAGGATTTGGAGTTGAAAATTGTGCAGTAGTCAGGTTTGAATTTCCTGACTGAGTGGAGTAGAATATAGGTAACTTTCAGATTGACATGATACGGGGGTGTTTTTATGGCCAGGAAAAAAATCCAGATGGACGACATTATTTCAAAGTATGACAATGCTCTTGCTGAGCTTGTTTCACTTGCCTGCTCATTCAAGAGTGACATTTATCTCATTGATGGCAGCAAGTCAATTAATGCTAAGAGTATAATGGGAATCATGGCTTTCACAGCAGAGGCTGGTGACGAAATAGAGGTTGAGGTTGAAGGTCCCGACCAGGACATGGCGCTGGGGGCTATGGTGAAGTTCCTTAAGAAGGGCTAGGATAATCCGCGATAGGCTAAATGAGATAGGATAATCCGCGACAGGTTGGATAAAAGGAGATTAATAATGACAGTTGCAAATAATATTGAAGGAACAACAGCGACACTGACAGTTGCTGGAAGAGTTGATACTCAGACATCAGGTCAGCTTGAGGAGGCAATCAAGGGGATTGGAACAGATATCACAAAGCTTATCCTTGACATGGCAGGTCTTGAGTATATTTCATCATCAGGACTCAGAGTGATTCTCATGGCTCAGAAGATGATGAACAAGCAGGGTGAGATGATAATAAAGAATGTTAATTCAGAGGTTTACGAGATTTTTGACATCACTGGTTTTGCCGATATCCTTACTATTGAGCAGTAATTATCCGGCTGCCTTAAATTGAGAGGTATCGTATGAATGAGATCAGGGTTACTGCCACAATGGCAGAATACGACAGGGTTCTCAGATTTGTCATGGATCAGGTAGAGGCTGTAAATCCTTCACCGGCCCTCGGCATGCAGATTGAACTTGTTGTAGAAGAGATATATGTGAATATTGCAAGTTACGCATATCCTGATGGCAATAGCGACGGGAAGGGTATGGCTGTGGTGCAGACTGAGATTTCGAGTGACACCCATGAGCTTACGCTGATTTTCAAGGATTGGGGCAGTAAGTTCAATCCTCTTGCGAAGCCGGATCCCGACATCACGCTGTCGGCTGATGAGCGAGAGATTGGTGGCCTTGGTATTTTCCTTGTGAAAAATAACATGGATTCAGTTGTCTATGAGTATGTTGACGGGATGAATACTCTCACCATGAAGAAGCGTCTGGATTAGAGGAGAAAGCAGAAGCGTCTGGACTAGAGGAGAAAGCAGAAGTCGCTGACTAGAGGAGATTATGCATATCTCTTGAATATTTCGCTGTTTTGTGGTGTGGGATGCATATTTAGATTGTTTTAAGTTGCATAATTATATATTTTTTCAGCTGCATAATTAAATAGTATTTTGCAAAATCTGCCATTATGTGTTATTGTTTTGAAACAGTGTGGCAGATTTTTTATTTTTTCACCACACGGAAATTGCGGGGGTAGAATGTACATGCAATTTCAAGGAGGATATTATGGTTAAGGTTGGAGTAATGGGCTACGGCACGATTGGAAGCGGCGTAGTCGAGATAATTGAGAGAAATAACAGCGTTCTTGCAGGGCGTATCGGTGATGCCATCGAGGTTAAGTCTGTGCTCGATATCAGAGAGTTTGAGGGCGATCCGATTCACGACAAGATCGTTCATGATTATAAGGCACTTGCTGCCGACCCTGAGATTTCAATTGTTGTTGAGACTATGGGTGGAGTTGAGCCGGCATTTACATTTGTTAAGGAGATGCTCGAGAATGGAAAGAGCGTCTGCACATCTAACAAGGCCCTCGTTGCAGACAAGGGTGCCGAGCTGTTTCAGATTGCAAAGGCAAATGGAGTAAGCTTTTTGTATGAGGCTTCCGTTGGAGGCGGAATTCCTATCATCAGGAATCTGTCAGAGACGCTTACTGCTGAGGTAATAGAGGAAATCGCAGGTATCCTCAATGGTACCACCAACTATATGCTCACCATGATGAGTGAAGAGGGCTGGGAATATGAGGATGCCCTTAAGGATGCCCAGGCGAAGGGGTATGCAGAGAAGGATCCCACAGCGGATGTCGAGGGCTTTGATGCCTGCAGAAAGATTGCAATTCTTACTTCTCTGATTACAGGAAGGACTGTTGATTTTGAGACAATTCCTACTGAGGGTATCTCTAAGGTTACTGCTACAGATATTAAGTACGCTAAGGCTATGGGACGCGCCATCAAGCTCATTGCGACAAGTGTTGTAGCAGGCGATACATACGTGGCAAGAGTGGCTCCCTATCTGGTGCCTTCGACCCATACTCTCTACCATGTGTCGGATGTGTTCAATGCAGTTTTCGTTCATGGAAATATGCTCGATGATGCCATGTTCTATGGCTCAGGTGCAGGTAAGCTGCCTACAGCCAGTGCAGTTGTTGCAGATATCGTCGAGATTGCCAAGAATCCTGGCAAGGTGATCGACATGTCATGGTCAGATGAGAAGCTTGTACTTGGCGATGTTTCAGAGATGACAACAGCTTTCTTTGTAAGGACAAAGAAGGACATCGCAGCAGTGAAGGCTGTATTTGGTGATGTGGAACTCGTCACAGCAGAGGGTGTGAGCGGTGAAATCGGATTCGTAACTCCCATCATCAGCGAGAAGGACTTCGCAGCTAAGAGCTCGGCACTCGGTGATGTGATTGGATATCTGAGGATGAAGTAAAGAATGAGTTGAATTTTGAGTATTGTTGTGAAGGCCATCGCGTTTTGCGCGATGGCCTTCTTTGCGTCCTGGCGCCGGGTGCATACTGCTGCCTTAGAGCCGAGAGTGCAACGGAGCGAGCAGAAACTCACCCCTTCCGTTGC
>DCHL01000185.1 GCA_002317595.1 Lachnospiraceae bacterium UBA1753
ATAAGCTTTAAGGCAGGTCGCGGTGAGACAATTGGTATCATTGGCGGTACTGGATCAGGCAAGTCAACGCTTGTTAACCTAATACCGAGATTCTATGAAGCAACCTCAGGTACTGTGAAGGTTGATGGAGTTGATGTAAGTGATTATCAGCTTGAAGCGTTAAGGAAACGCATTGGAATAGTGCTCCAGAAGGCGGTTCTGTTCTCTGGCACTATTGCTGACAACCTGCGCTGGGGGAATGAAGGCGCCAGTGACGAGGATTTGATTGAGGCTTTAAAGCTCGCGCAGGCCTGGGAGTTCGTGCAGTCAAAGGAAGGTGTGCTGGAAGCACAGATTGCTCAGGGTGGAAAGAATCTTTCTGGCGGTCAGCGCCAGAGGCTGAGCATTGCAAGGGCTCTGGTCAGAAAACCGGAGATTCTAATTCTGGATGACTCAGCATCGGCCCTGGACTATGCGACAGATGCTGCGCTAAGGCATGGAATAAGCGATATGATGGCCGAGACTGAATTAAATAACAGGCCGACAGTATTTATTGTGTCCCAGAGAACCTCGTCAATTCAGCATGCGGATAAAATAATTGTCCTTGATGATGGGCGGGCCGTAGACATAGGAACCCACGATGAACTGCTTAGTAGGTGCAGCATCTATAAGGAGATATACGAGAGCCAGTTTAAGGATACTGGAAACAGGGATGCAGATGGATTGGGCTTTGAAAAGGAGGCGCAGGCATGAACAGAGAAATAATTGGAAAAGTGCTTAGCTACATAAAGAAATATCGCTTCCTGGTTATTTTTTCCCTGGTCCTTGCACTCCTGCAGGTGGTGTGTTCGCTGCTGATCCCTATTCTCATTGGAAAAGGCGTGGATGCAATAAGGGATGTCGGGGCTGTTGAGTTCTATGCGGTGCGGGAATACATAATGGCAGGAGCCGTTATCATTCTCGTGGGAGCCGCTGCGCAGTGGCTTATGGGTGCCTGCAATAATAAAATAACATATGGTGTTGTAAAAGATATCAGGGAGAAGGCCTTCCTCAAGGTTGAGGAGCTGCCGCTTTCCTATATAGATTCACACTCTACTGGCGATCTCATAAGCAGGATTGTTGCAGATGTGGACCAGTTTGCTGATGGACTTCTCATGGGATTCACACAGTTCTTTACTGGAGTTGTCACAATTCTTGGAACGCTCCTGTTCATGCTGTTTTTAAGCCCACTGATTACAATAGTTGTGGTTGTCTTGACACCTGTTTCCTTCCTGGTTGCGAGATTTATTGCAACCCACACCTACTCAATGTTCAGCCTGCAGTCCGTGACAAGAGGTGAGCAGACGGGACTTATCGATGAGGTGCTTGGAAATCAGAAGGTTGTAAAGGCGTACTCTCAGGAACGCAGGGTTACTGAAAAGTTTGACGAGATAAACGGAAGACTCAAGTATTGTTCGCAGAAGGCGACCTTCTACTCATCGCTGACAAATCCCTGTACCAGATTCGTCAATTCCCTTGTTTATGCTGCCGTTGGAATCCTTGGGGCTGTGCTCGCAATAAAGGGTAGGATCACAGTGGGACAGCTGTCGAGCTTCCTTTCCTATGCCAATCAGTACACGAAGCCCTTCAACGAGATATCGGGAGTGGTGACTGAACTTCAGAATGCCCTTGCCTGTGCTGGGCGGGTGTTTGAGCTTATTGAGGCTGACAGCCAGATCGCTGAGCCAGAAGATGCAGTGAATCTGGAGGCATCAAAGGTCGAGGGAAATGTTCGGTTATCGGGTGTTAACTTCTCGTACGTCCCTGACAAGAAGCTTATCACAGACTTCAATCTGACGGTAAAGCCTGGTCAGCGTGTGGCAATAGTCGGACCTACAGGCTGCGGTAAGACTACAGTCATTAATCTTTTAATGAGATTCTATGATGTGGACGATGGAAGCATATGCGTGGAGAACACGGATATCAGAAATATAACAAGAAAATCCCTTCGAACAGGCTATGGAATGGTGCTTCAGGATACCTGGCTTAAGAGCGGAACCATACTGGAGAACCTCAGGATGGGAAAGCGCGATGCCACTCGTGAGGAGGTTATTGCTGCTGCGAGAAATGCACATGCTGACTCCTTCATCCGGCGAATGCCCCAGGGCTATGACACGGTAATCAAGGAGGATGGCGGTGGCCTGTCGGCAGGGCAGAAGCAGCTTCTGTGTATTACCAGGGTAATGCTTTCGCTTCCGCCTATGCTGATTCTCGATGAAGCGACCTCGTCCATTGACACGAGAACAGAGCAGAAGATTCAGAGTGCCTTCAAGCGGATGATGAAGGGAAGGACGAGCTTTATCGTGGCTCACCGTCTCTCTACTATCATGAATGCGGATATCATTCTGGTCATGAAGGATGGAAATATCATCGAGCAGGGCAATCACGAGACGCTGCTTGCACAGGGCGGATTCTATGCAAATCTGTACAACAGCCAGTTTGCGTAGGTTAAGAAGAATCTGCGAGATGATGATTGCGAAAAATGTGCTTATATCTGCGAGATGATGATTGCGAGAATTGTGCTGAAATAAGAGAAGGAGTATTTTCGCATTTTTGCTGATTTCTTCAATAAGATTAGCCGTCAAATCGTTGACAGTAAATCTGTAGAATTGTAAAATTGAGAGGAAGCACTGCTGCTGTTAATTACCCCTTAAAATACAGTAGCAAATCAATATGTTTTCGCGGTAATTTTTGCCGAGAAATGAGGAAAAAATGTACATGGAAGAGTATAAGCGCTGGCTCGCATATGAGCTTGAGGATGCTGACCTGTATCCTGAGCTTGCCAGAGTTGAAGGTAATGATGATGAGATAAAGGACCGCTTTGCAGTATCTCTTAAATTTGGTACCGCTGGTCTGCGTGGTGTTCTTGGTGCAGGAACCAACAGAATGAACATCTACGTTGTTCGTCAGGCTACACAGGGACTTGCAAACTGGGTTAAGACTCAGGGTGGCAACCAGACCGTTGCAGTAAGCTATGACAGCAGACTTAAGAGCGATATTTTTGCCAAGACTGCAGCCGGTGTCCTTGCAGGCAACGGAATCAACGTTCGTATCTACGATGCGCTCAATCCCGTTCCCGCGCTTTCTTTTGCAACAAGATATTACAACTGCAATGCAGGTATCATGGTGACTGCTTCACACAATCCTGCAAAGTACAATGGTTACAAGGCATATGGTCCTGACGGATGTCAGATGACTGATGATGCTGCAGCAATCGTTTATGATGAGATTCAGAAGACTGACGTTCTCACTGGCGCGACATACATCTCCTTTGCTGAGGGTGTTGAGAAGGGTCTCATTAAGTTTGTCGGAGATGACTGCAAGAAGGCATTCTTCGAGGCAATCGAGTCTCGCCAGGTTCGTCCAGGTCTTGCTAAGACTGCTGGACTTAAGCTTGTGTACAGCCCTCTGAATGGTTCAGGACTTGTACCTGTTACAACAGTCCTCAACCACATCGGAATTTCTGATATCACAATCGTTCCTGAGCAGGAGTATCCCAACGGATATTTTACAACCTGCAGCTATCCTAACCCTGAGATTTTCGAGGCCCTCAAGCTTGGACTTGAGCTTGCTAAGGAAGAGGGTGCGGACCTCATGCTTGCAACGGACCCCGATGCTGACCGTGTCGGTATCGCAATGAAGTGTCCTGATGGATCATACGAGCTTGTAAGCGGAAATGAGATGGGTGTACTTCTCCTTGATTACATCTGCGCCGGCAGAATTGAGAAGGGCACAATGCCTGAGAAGCCCATCGCTGTTAAGTCAATCGTTTCTACTCCTCTTGCTGATGCAGTTGCTGAGCACTATGGTGTTGAGCTTCGCAGCGTGCTCACAGGATTCAAGTGGATTGGCGATCAGATTCTCAACCTGGAAAAGGTTGGTGAGGAAGAGCGCTTCATCTTCGGATTTGAGGAGAGTTACGGATACCTCGCTGGTTCGTATGTACGTGACAAGGATGCGGTTGTTGCATCAATGCTCATCTGTGAGATGGCAGCATACTACAGAAGCATCGGAAGCTCAATCAAGCAGCGTCTCGAGGAAATCTACGCTCAGTACGGCAGATACCTCAACAAGGTTGACAGCTTTGAGTTCCCTGGCCTTACAGGCATGGACAAGATGGCTGGCATCATGGATTCCCTCAGACAGAATCCTCCTACAGAGTTTGCTGGATACAAGGTTGTCAAGGTTACTGACTACAAGAAGCCTGAAGAGACAGGACTTCCTGCAGCCAACGTTCTCATCTACGCTCTTGAGGGTGGCGCAACAGTAGTTGTTCGTCCTTCTGGTACAGAGCCCAAGATCAAGACATACTTCACAACTCTTGGCAAGGACCTCGCAGAGGCACAGGCTCAGAAGGATAAGCTCGCTGAGTCACTTAAGCCTATCTTCGCGTAAGTTCATCTTTGCGTAGGTTATTGTTTGAATTTCTGGGGCTGCCGCATTCCGATGCGGCAGCCCCCTTTTGTTTAATTTGTCCGGGATTTTGTTTTTATATGTCCGGGATTTTGTTTTTGCGCGATGGGCGCTTTTTGTCATTGCACGATGGGCGTGTATAGGCTGATGCCGTGATTTCTTGTCGAGCCAATACGCATTTGGGAGGGTGCTTTAGAGACGTGTATAGGCTGATGCCGTGAATGCTTATCGAGCCAATACGCTTTTGGAGGGTGTTTTAGAGACGGTTATAGGCTGAGTTCGAAAATGCTTGTCGAGCCAATACGAAATTTTGGGATGTGCGGTGGGGCGTGTATAGGCTGATGCCGAAAATGCTTGTCGAGCCAATACGCATAGGAAACTATTTGTATTGGCTGCTCAAGGTTTCTATCGAGGAGCCTATATAAATTTGAAGTTGAGTAAAGGATGAAGTATAGGCTATTGAGTAAGGAGTGCATATAGCCAATACAACACAGGATACTTCTTGTATTGGCGATTGGAGGAAAGTGCCTGTAAGCCGATACACTTAAGAAATTTCTTATATTGGCGGATAGATATACTTGGGCATAAGCCGATACAGAGCCCATCCAGAAACTCATCCAGAAACTCATCCAGAAGTCCATTCAGAAGTCCATTCAGAAGTCCATCCAGAAGCTCATTCAGAAACACTTCGCGATGCAGGGATGAAATCACACAGACAAATTCTGAATTTTGCATCGTAATAGAAAATATAGAAGTATCTTGCATATTATTCCTTAAAGTGCTACATTTATGCCGAATTAATCGTTTTTGCAGTATATTTATTCTGGATCTTAGTATTGCGAGCAAATTGATAAGAAATTTGCTTTTGTTGAATACCTGCGAAGGTTGAATACTGGAGGACCGGAAGGTAAGGAGGAAAATTATGAAAAAGATTATTGCAATTACACTTTGTATGGCTATGACCGCTATGATGCTTGTTGGTTGTGGCGCAGCTAAGGAGGCAGCTCCTGCAGAAACTCCTGCAGCAGAGGCAACAGCAGAGACACCCGCAGTTGAGACACTTACAGCAGGAAAGCTTATCGTTGGAACAAACGCAGCATTCCCTCCCTTCGAGTACGTAGGTGATGATGGAAAGCCTGATGGATTCGACATGGCACTTATTAAGGCAGTTGGCGAGAAGCTTGGTCTTGAGGTTGAGATTCAGGATATGGAGTTCTCTTCACTTGTTACATCAATCGGATCAAAGATTGACTGTGCTATCGCTGGTATGACTGTAACTGAGGAGAGAAAGCAGATGGTTGATTTCTCAGACTCATATTATGAGGCAGTTCAGTTTGTGCTTGTTACTGCTGATTCTGATATTGCAGCATCGGCTGACCTCTCAGGAAAGAACATCGGTGTTCAGCTTGGAACAACAGGTGACTTCATTGCTCAGGATATTGAAGGTGCAACAGTTAACTCTTACGATAAGGCAGTTGACGCAGTTAATGACCTTGTTAATGGACGTAATGATCTTGTTATTATCGACAAGAACCCTGCGCTTGTATTCGAGTCAAACTTCGAGGGCAAGGTAAAGGCAATCGACGGCGCTCAGTTCGAGTTCGAGCCTGAGAACTATGCAATTGCTCTTCCCAAGGATTCAGCACTCACAGATGCTGTAAACAAGGCTCTTGAGGAAATTAAGGCTGATGGTACTTTCGATGCTCTTGTAAAGCAGTACATCGAGGAGAACTAATCAGATTTTGAGTTGACTCATTAATTGAGTTGCTTAATTTGAATATTTGAATGATGTGGCCCTTGTCTGAAGTGATTCAGGCAAGGGCCTTTTTCAGACATAGAATGAGGGTATATTTCGAGAGTGCAACGGAGGAAGCAGAAACT
>DCHL01000137.1:0-4126 GCA_002317595.1 Lachnospiraceae bacterium UBA1753
GACATTCCTGCTGTTTCTCAGAATGACGAGCCCGATGCATACTATCCTGCGCAGAGCAGTATAACGGCCAACTCGAAAAAGGTTCTTCCTGCTGATTTCGGAGCGCAGCAGTTTGCCGAGGCAGCAGTTGATGGAAATACTGCCTTTGAGTATTCAATATGGAACTATGGCGAAGTGATACCTGCCTTTGATCCTTCGGTATTTGAGAAGTTCCCGAACCTTATGTCTATAGATTATTTCGCGCCCGTGCAGCTTGAAGGCGGTGGGCAGTATTCCTCAATCTGGTACGATGCGACCTGGAAGTGTGACAGGTACTGCTATCTTGAGAAGGCATCCGAGGATATGTATGTGGGATACACCTACATGGTGGATGATAGAGGAGCCGTGTCAGCAGATGTGTCCGGGGAAGAATCAATATGCGAAATGCCGGGTCAGGAATTCAGTTACAGCGAGAAAGGTGATGGAGAGATAGAACTCACTATTCCGGAGGATGCTGACATTCTTATTTTTTCCACAAAGAAGAGGAAGTTCACGCAGCACTTTGTGAATTCTGCGGGGAAAAATGTGACAGAGAATCTCGTGACAATGCAGACACGGGACTGCCCGGGTATGAAGGGCCATATCATTTATGGTGCTTGCCTTGTGGTTCCTGAGCAGGAACTGTACGGCTACAGTCTTCCAGGAAAGCCCTTTGTTAAGGGACATTACCTGATTACAATGAAATAGAGGACTTTATTATAGATAGTGTTATGGGGCTGTCGCTTTCGGTCGGAGAGGCCGGGGCGGTAGCCTTTTTGTATGCATAAAATGGGCATTAGTATTTGCATACTAACGCTCGCTGGTGCATCTTATATGCGAAAAATGTAATCTTATCTATTTATTGTGGCAATGGGTCAGGAGATGGGAGTATGTTATACCCTGTTGAAAATGGATTGATTTGGAGACGGAAATGGAAAAAAAGATAGAAGAAATCAAGGCGGAGCATCTGATAGAAATCCGCGATATGTACAAGATATATAACCCTGGAGAAAATGAGGTCAGGGCGCTTGATGGAATCAGCCTCACGATTGATGAGGGTGAGTATGTGACAATCATCGGTCATTCCGGCTCGGGTAAGTCGACGCTCATGAACATGCTTGGCTGCCTGGACGTGCAGACTGAAGGCGATTATTTTTTACACGGAAAAAATGTTGCCGTAATGGATGATGACATGCTCTCAGACATAAGGAACGCAGAGATTGGATTCATCTTCCAGGGCTTCAACCTGATTCAGAGCCTTACTGCGTTTGAGAATGTTGAGCTTCCCCTTATTTACAGGGGAGTTGGCAAGAAGGAGCGCCAGAGACTGTCGATTGCCGCTCTCGCCAAGGTGGGTCTTGAGAACAGGATGGACCACACACCATCGCAGATGTCCGGGGGACAGCAGCAGAGAGTTGCAATTGCAAGGGCGATTGCCCAGGCGCCACCCCTGATTCTCGCAGACGAGCCCACCGGTAACCTGGACTCGAAGTCAACAGCAGAAATCATGGCAATTCTCAGGGAACTCCACAGTGAGGGAAGGACAGTCGTGATAATAACCCACGACGACGAGATAGCGGCGATGGCGGACAGGACCATTGAGATTAAGGATGGAAAAATAATTAACGACAGCAAGCTGGCCGACGGGACTGAAACAGAAGATATAGAAGATAAAGAAGTTGAGAGAAATATAGAGAAGGAAGAAAAAGAGGAAACGACGGAAGATGAAGGCAATAACAATTAAGAACAAGAAAAAATTAATCAGGAACATTATCATTCTGGTGGTTCTGCTGGCTGCTGGAGGTGCAGTGGCTTTCTTTCAGATTAAGGCTGCAAATGCACCTGCAGCCTATGAGACTGTCGAGGCAGTGAGAGGTGACCTTGAGCAGAACTTAAGCGCATCAGGACAGGTAAAGAGTGAGAACATCAAGACCTATTATGCAGATGTTGATGCTCCGATTTCAGAGGTGTTTGTCAAGGAAGGAGATACCATTAAGTCGGGAATTTCGATGCTTTCCTATGACACATCAGACCTTGAGAGAGAGAAGGAAAAGGCGGAGCTTGACAGACAGGTGAAGTCACTGGAGCTTCAGGTTCAGACTGAAAAGGGACAGAAGGAGGCAGCGGAGTATGCCCAGGCAACGGCAAACATCGCAGTGCTTGATGCCCAGATTGCAGCTCTTGAGGGTGAGATTGAGCAGGTGTACGGCTGCATTACAGCAAATACGGACTGGCGTGAAAATACAGGAGCCGCACTTCAGGATGAGATTGGGGATATTGAGAAGGATATCTCAAAGCTTGATACAGAGATAGAGGCAGCCAAGGAGATTGGCGGTGCCGCAGGAAGAGCAGAGGTCAAGAAGCTTAAGAAAAAGAAGGGAAAGAAAGAGGATGCCCTTGATGAGAAGCGTGAGGAGGCAAGAAGCCACACCAACACAGACCTTGAGAACTACCTGAGACAGAAGCAGGATGAACTCACAAAGCTCAAGGAGCTTAAGGCAGATAATGAGACTGAGCAGAAGTCCTCAGAGGATGGTATTCTCACGGGAACGCAGCAGGCCATGATTGGCAAGGAAAGGGAAGTTGCCAAGACGGCAGAGGTTGATTACCAGACAAAAATTGACAAGGCAAGTGCCGGCGTCACCTCGGAGTTTGGCGGAATAGTGACAGATGTGAAGGTAAATCCCGGAGCGGTTGTGCAGGGAGGAACGGAGCTGTTCACAGTACAGGATGACTCTAAGGTCAAGGTATCTCTTCAGGTGAGCAGATTCGACCTTGAGTATATCAGCATTGGTCAGGAGGCAGACCTCACAATTGCGGGTCGTGAGTACAAGGGAAAGATCACCCATATCGACCGCGCAGCCTCAACTAACGAATCAGGCAGCTCTGTTATTTTTGCCGACATTCATGTAGAGAATCCAGATGAGAATATCTATCTCGGAGTTGAGGCCAAGGCAACTGTTCATGTGGCCGAGAAGAAGGATGCACTTCTGCTTCCCGTTGAGGTCATTAACATGGATGCTGACGGCTACTACTGCTATGTGATCAGAAATGGACTAATCGAGAGGGCAGACCTTGAGATCGGTATCGCTTCAGATACAATGACAGAGATTCTGTCAGGAGTAGAAGAAGGTGACCAGATCATCATCGGAGCAGACGCAGAACTATTGGTTCCTGGATCAGAGGCTGTGAGCACAAGTGTAGATGATGCAGCTGCTGAGGGTGAAGAGAGTGAAGAACCCGCTGAGGGTGAAACAAATGATGGAGCTGCAGCTGCGTCTGAAGAGTAAGAGGCAAGAATTATGGGACAGATGAAAGAATACATAAAGATGGCGCTCAAGAACATCAGGTCAAACAAGGGAAGATCCGTGCTGACAATGCTTGGAATCATCATCGGAATATCCTCAGTAATCCTGATTATTTCCCTGGGAAACGGAATCAAGGGATCTGTCAATACAGAGCTCGATGCCCTGGCAGGAGGACAACTCTACCTTTATATTGCGGGTGATGCCAAGGACGATGAGTGGCTTAACACAGATGACATGGATGCAATCATGAGCAGAGTGGATAACGTGGAAGGCGTGACCATGGACCTCTACAACGATACAGGAAAAGCCAGGGCTGGTGTGAGAAGCAGAGGTGCCATAGTTGAAGGTGGAAATGAATATATGGAGAAAATATATTCTCAGAAGGTGATTAAGGGGAAATATTTTTCCGCCACAGATGTGCTTTCAGGAAGACGTGTGTGCGTCATAAGGGAATGTGATGCGAAAAATATGTTCGGAACCACACAGGTTATAGGAATGCCCATCGAGATTACGCTGAATGGCGCCACGCAGGATTTCACTATCGTTGGTGTAAGAGAGAATTCAGAGGCAAATCTCCTGGCCTTTGCGCAGACTGGAGATGAGCAGATAAAAGTAGAGGTTCCATATACAGCAATGGGAGCGGCTTTCAATTACTGGATTGACGACTTCTACTGCATATATATTTTTGGAGTGAAGGGAAGTGACACGGCCAAGATAGGACGTGATGTGGTAAGCCTCATTGAGGGAAGAAAGAACTGTAGAGGAAAGGGAATTTTTGCAATTCAGGATTTCCAGAACTC
>DCHL01000137.1:4195-9409 GCA_002317595.1 Lachnospiraceae bacterium UBA1753
GCAATTTCCCTTCTTGTCGGTGGAATTGGAGTAATGAATATCATGCTCGTGTCAGTGACAGAGCGTACACGTGAGATTGGAATCAGAAAGGCGCTGGGTGCCAGAACGCGTTCGATTCTGGCACAGTTCCTCTCTGAATCCATGATAATAACGGCCATTGGCGGTCTGATTGGAATATGCATAGGAAGCCTTGGGGCCTTAGTTGCAGGAATGTGCGTCGGATTCACGGCTACAGTTGACCCCGTTACCGTGGTTATTGCGACTGCGTTTTCGTGTGGAATTGGGATTGTATTTGGAGTTTACCCTGCAAAGAAAGCAGCTCGTTTAAGTCCAATAGAGGCTCTGAGACATGAGTAGCATACTCGCTCCTCATGCCTGCTAGAAAATATAGCGGGTAAAATATCATTAGCAGCAGGCTTGAGTAGGATGCACGAATCTTATTCAGATACTCGCCGATATCCTCCGAGGGACGCCAGTATCTCTGAGTCTGTGACCTAAGCTGACGGGCTACCTGACTGAAGGTCTCGCCATTAGGGGTGCCCAGCTTTTCGATAATGCGCTTCATTAAGGAGCGCTGGTAGTTAGGGATATCGCGGCAGTTCATGATGAAAGCTGTTATTTCATTGTAATCAGTCTTCATGAAATTCTGCAGGGCATAGCGGTCCTTCTCGGATTTAAGCAACTGAATCATAAAGGCTTCTATTGGAAGAGCTGACCTGTCACCGCGATAATCACCATAGTTACCATCATCAAGGGCGCTATTGATGCACTCGCCGTAGGCGATAATGATATCTCCCAGAGTCAGCTCTGAGATAATGTCATCAGAATTCGGAATTTCATCTGCTGCAATGGAGACGATGAGATTCACGTTCCCATCAGGTTCATTCCTGAAGACTCTGCAGGCCTTGGTCATCATAAGCTCGTCAACAGTTCTTGAAATATCCATAATGTTTTTCTCCTTAATGTAAAATTAGCAGCGAAGCTGCGTTATTTTAACGAAATAATTGCGCAGCAATTATTGAGTCTTTGAATATTAGTCCTTGAGGCTACCAGTCGCTGGTGGCCTCTGATAGTTTGCGGAAGAAATCCGCGTAGAACTCACGGTCTTCATCAGAAAGACTGTCAGAAATGACCTGTGACACCTCCTGCTGCCTGGCCAGTCGTCGGGCCTCCTGTTCACGTCGCCTTGCCTGAGCCTGCTCTGAGAAAAGCTCAGAAATATTCAAAGGGACTTCCACAATATCCTCATCTGCTGATATCTCATGTGCATAGTGACGCCGGTCCCACTCAAAGGAAGTGGGATTTTCAGGATCAGCAGGCTGATTCGCAAACTTGCGCTTTACCGCATAATTATCGAGGGTGCGTATTACGAACATCTTCCACACAGTTGCCACAATCATCTTCAGGTAGTCATCCGAATGGTATCGCGGTATGGGGGAGTCGGAAGCATAGTTTCGTCCTCTTCTCAGCATCGCAAGCAGCTTGTCGATGTAGCCGCTGAGATACTTTTCCAAAATTACCTCGCAGGAGAGGGCTTCGAGCTCCTCGAAGCTGAACATGTTCCTGAACACGGTGCTCCTGTGCACATCCAGGATGGCACAGTACTCCTCGCAGTACTCATCCTCATCGCCGGGATTGAAGTCAAGCGGACGCAGCTCGCAGTCACAGATGAAGCCATTATCATCGTAGTACTGGAGCCTGTAGCGCATATCGACATCTCCGAGCTCATTGTAGAGATGACCATAGAGATGATACTTGTCGAGCAGTCTGTAGACGCTACCAAAAATCATTTCCTGCTCCTTCAGTGCGTTCTTGCTAATCATAACTAGACCTCCCTGACAATCTCAGTCGCAAGACCGAACTTAAGAGCCTCCTCAGCCTTGTAGAAGCTGTCATCCTTCATTGCGGCTGTGACCTTCTTGAGGGGCTGACCGGTTCTCTCAGCCACGATTTCCCTGAGGAGCTTGCTGGTCTCTAAGAGGCTGTCAGCCTTAACCTGAATCTCACCAGGCTTGAGTCCTGAGAAGTTGGCACTTCCGAAGGAGGCATCGTGAATCATAATCTCGGAGTGGGGCATGACAAGTCTTCTGTCTCCAGCGAGAAAGATGATTGCGCCCATACTGCAGGCATTGCCGATGCAGACTGTGGTGATGGGTGACTTCATGGCGCGCATGTAGTCGTAGATTGCAAGACCTGCGTTGACAACGCCGCCAGGACTGCTGATGTAGATGGTGATCTCAGAGCCACCGCAGTCGTGCTCGAGGAAGTTGAGGACCTTGAGGAACTCAGTTGCTGATGCGTCATCAATCTCGCTGGTGAGATAGACCTCCCTCTTCTCGAGGAGGATATCATCGATGGAAACGCGGCTGATGCCTGTTGCTGACTCTCTGAGGACGCTGGGGATTACAAAATTACTCATATTAAGTACCTTGACCTTTCATAATGCAAGCAAATCATTTGGTGATCTGCGAGTGATGGATATGGGAGCGTGGCGGAGGCTATACAGCCTCCACCGATGTAATCATCTTCAGACGGTCTACAAACTGTCCTCCGATGCCCTCTGTGATGAGGATTGCTTTGTTGCGGTCCTTGTTGAGGACAGTGTGCACAGTCTTGTTGATATGACTGGCGATGAACTGCGCCGTTGCGGGGTCATGTCCGTTGAGATAAAGGATATGGTCGCAGTTGTTGGAGATGGTTCTTGCAGCACTTGCTGAGTACATCTCCTCAAGCTGTGAGATATTCTGAAGCAGGATACTCACGCTGATTTCACGGGAGCGGATGATGGATGTGAGATTATCGAAATCATCAATCTTTGCAGATGCCGCAAAGTCATCCAGAATAATCCTTGTGGGGACAGGAAGCCTTCCGTCAGGCTCAGAATCTGCCGCATGGATGAGGGACTGAAGAGCCTGGGTGTGGAAGAGTGTGCAGAGCTTACCGAACGACCTGTCGTTGTCAGAGGTGTTGAGGAAAAGAACTGTCTTCTCACGGCCAAGTCTTGAGATGTCAAAGCTGTCGGGGTTGGAGAAAATAGGTCCGAACTCTGCGTAGTCGAAGGGGTCCAGCGCCTCGTTGACAAATTCCATAGTTGAGAACCACATCTTCTCGGCATCACGGCTGTTCTCCAGGTCCTTGAACTTTCTGGCGCAGAAGCTGTCGGGATTGCTATCCGCCCAGTCAGAGATGGCGTCCCTGCCACTACCGCTTAAGAATTCATGATGGAGGTTTACAACACTCTTCATTGTCTGCTCGCTCTCGGGCATTGCCTCAAGGACGAATCCGATAAGCATGGAAACATAGCGCTCACCCATCCTGATCCAGAACAGGTCATTAGTGTTATGGACGTCGAAGAGTGCTACCGCCAGCTTCTTGATATCCTTTTCACTGGGAAGGCCCTCCGCGTTGCAATGGATGTAACTCAGCGGGTTATAGGGAGCACTCTTCTCGGGGTTTACGAAGTCGATTACCTCGACGTGGTAGCCCTTTGAGATAAGGAAGTCGGTGAACTTGCGGTGAAGAAGCCCCTTGGTGTCTGAGACAATGTAGCTGCCAAAGGGATTGAGAAGCAGATGGCTCACATAGCCGGTGGTCTTTCCGCTTCCGGGTGTACCAATGATAAGGTCATTGTTGTTGATATGTGTCTGATGTGTGTCGTTGGATACCTCGACTCCGTTTGCAAGGTAGCGAACGCCCATTGTGTTTGCTGAACTATTCATGATAGCCTCTCTTTCTGGCCCTGTGGGCCGGGGGAACCCTAATGTACAATAATGGTGACTCGAGAAAAATCGCGAGCGTTGATAAAGAAAAAACGTGATTCTGACTAGCTTCAGAGCACCGCTATGGTGTGAGATAGAGCATCATCTCTCTGAGCTGCTTTCCCTCATACAGATGCTGCTTCAGAAGCCTGCAGGTGGAATTGTGGAGTTCATTGTAAATCTGCCTGCAGCCAAACTCCGAGTTGGCCATATCGTGCAGGTGGCTTCTCATCTCACTACTGATGACGATGGGTATCTGAAGCCCTGATGACATGGCGTGAACATTCTTGTCGATGACCTTATCGATGGCTTCATCTGACAGCTTATGGTAGTTAAAAATATTCACGAAGCGTCCAAGCAGCTCAGGTATTGCGCCCTGCTCCTTGAGGTCACTCATTGTGATAGGACTGTAGTGCATGTCAGTGCAGTCATTCTCTGTCAGAGTAACGGCAGTAAAGCCGATGGAGCAGCCGCCTGACACCTTCTTTGTGCGGTTCTTCCTGAAGACATCAAAGGCTCCCATTCCGATGAACATGGTTCTTCCTGTATGAATGGAAGTCTTGTCGATGGCCCTGCCCTCTATGAGGGTGAGCAGCTCATTCTGCACCTCGTGATTCAGCTCAGTCTTTCCACCGAGGAACTGGGGCAGGAGACACTTGTCGAACTCATCAAGGAAGACGAGTGCAGTACCATCGCTCTTAAGGCTGATAAGTGGATCAATGATTTCACCGACACTGCTGCCTACATAACCAGAAGGCGTGAGGCCTGTGACATCAATCTGCACTACAGGCAGCTCGGGGATTTCAAGTGAAAAGTACTGCTTCAGTGCGCGGAAGGTCTCCGTCTTTCCACAGCCTGAGGGTGCTGCCATAAGAATGTTGTTGGAAATCGTCCTGTAATCTGCACAGCTCAGAAGATACAGATAGATGTTGAAAAGAATATCCTCGAGTGCCTCCTGGCCGATGACCATACGACTTATCGCATCGACAAACTTAGGAAATGTCACCTTGTCTACCCATCTCTTGAGGTGGAGCCTGAGATTCTGATCTGCACCCGCCGGCGCCTCGGGCTTAGCAACAGCCTTGTCAGCCATCTTCCGCTTATACTTTTCCTCCGCCTTCTTCTCTGCCTCCTCGCGGAAGGTCTCCTCGATGTCCTTGATCAGCTCCTCACGGTAGTTCTCGAGAATCTCGCGGATATTCTCCTTTGTGAAGAGCATGTACTCCTCGGAGCCGATTACCTCATTGCTGATTTCGGTGGGGCCCATGGGTGGCTTCTTAAGCCTTGCAACGGGGCGCTTGCGACCTGACTGTCTTGTAGTTGTATCTGCCATATTTTTTCCTCCTGAAATAAGTTGATAATTGTCTGGGGGAACCCTATACTACAAATAAGAAAATGCTGGGGGAACCCTAAATTATAAAATAAATCAAGCTATCCCCTGAGCTTTAGCTCTGGG
>DCHL01000009.1:0-170 GCA_002317595.1 Lachnospiraceae bacterium UBA1753
ATGCTTACCAGATATGCCTGCTATCTCATTGCTCAGAATGGTGATCCTAGAAAAGAAGAGATTGCTTTTGCTCAGAGCTATTTTGCGGTTCAGACAAGAAAGCAGGAATTGATTGAAGAAAGAATTGCGTATATTGAAAGGACTGAGGCAAGAGGAAAACTTCGTGAATC
>DCHL01000009.1:291-50948 GCA_002317595.1 Lachnospiraceae bacterium UBA1753
TAGCTGATTTCTTACCAACGCTGACTATTGCTGCCAAGAATCTTGCGACTGAAATGACGAATTATAATGTGGAAGAAAAGGATTTGCAGGGCGAAGGTGCAATTACGACTGAGCATGTACAGAATAATTTGTCTGTGCGCGAAATGCTTGGTACCAGAGGTATAAAACCAGAGGAATTACCGCCTTCAGAAGATATTAAAAAGTTGGAGCGAAGGGCAAAATCTCAAGAAAAGAAACTTGCAAAGGAATCTGGGAAATTACCACAGGACGGGGAGTGATTATTTGAAGAAGCAACGATGTTACATATATACAAGAGTATCTACTGCTATGCAGTGGATGGATTCAGCTTAGATGCTCAAAAGGATAAGCTAAAGAAATATGCTGATTATCAGGATATGGTTGTAGTCAGGGAGTTTTCTGATGAAGGTAAATCCGGTAAAAATGCCGCCGATGTCCTTAGTTCTCTTCAGAAGCTGCAAGACTTCGGTGTCAATCTGATTTGTGTTGAGGATGGTATCGATTCTTCTAAGAATGCCGGCAAATTTATGATTTCAGTCCTTTCTGCTGTTGCAGAAATTGAAAGAGACAATATTCTTGTTCAGACTATGGAAGGGCGAAAGCAGAAGGTCAGAGAAGGAAAATGGAATGGTGGTTTTGCTCCATATGGATATAAGTTGGTGGATGGATCATTATTCATTGCGGAAGATGAAGCAGAAGTAATATAAATCATCTTTGATAAATATATCAATACAACTATGAGAGTAGCTGCAATTGCCGCATTTCTCAATGAAAGCGGATATGTGAAAAAGAAGCGCCAGAATAATACGATTGATGGCTTTGGTCTATATGGAAGCTCTTAAAAAGATTGAGAGCTTGGAAGAGTTGTAAGTATATTTGAAGTCGCAATTTGCTACTTCAAGATCGCGGGGCCAAAATGGCACTACAAATTTGTGATTTATTCAATCGCAAAAGAAAAACGGAGTATGAATGATTTATATTTGAGGTCACAAATTGTGACCTCAAATAGATAAGAGGAAATTCAATTGAACGAGATTATTAAAACAACAGTTCTGCGAGTTTAACGATTATGAAATAGCTGGCGAATATGAGTATGCTGGTAAATTCGGTGGAGACGGTGTGCCTGTTGTCTATAAGATTTTAACTCCCCAAGTGGTGCATTTCTAATTCGACTCAATCAAATTTGGCTTGACTGGCCATTGAGGGTGGAAAAGATGTCTCTTTTTTCTTTATTACACCGCGTTCTGCCATGCCAATTTAGCAATGCGGTGGAATATCCTGTCTTTTTCAATTGTATTACACCGTTCTTCCTAATATACTTATATTGAAAATGGTGGAATAATTGGTAGTTTCGACACCGTTACACCCTTCTCTTATGGTGTCACTAAGATGCTTGTTGGAAAAGGGTGTAATACTGGTAAGTACTGTGGTATATTACACCATTCAATCTAGCCCGAAAGGTGTAATATTTTCTTGGATTAGTTATTTTACACCGTTTACTGAACAAGCTATTTAATTGAGCAGAGGAATGTGGGTGGAAAATGCCACAATTGCAGTAATTTTACACCAATATGTTACCAAGATGTAAAATAAGAGCCTGTTTAGGAGAATTTGCACCTGCAGCTAAAATATAAACGGATTAGAAAAGGGTTACTATGAAAATCAGCATTATTACTGTCTGCTATAACAGCGAGGCAACAATTGAAAGAACGCTCAAATCTGTTCTGGGACAGGACTATGACAATATTGAGTATATTGTTGTCGATGGCGTGTCCAAGGACAATACGCTTAAAATACTCTCAGAATATGCTCCGAAGTTTGAGGGCCGTGGAATAGAGTTCAAGGTTATTTCTGAGCCTGACAAGGGAATGTATGACGCCATGAATAAGGGAGTTGCCCTGGCTTCGGGAGATATTATTGGTATTCTTAACAGTGATGACTGGTATGAGGATGACGCCCTGAGCGCGGTCGCTGAAGCTACCGGGACGAAAAAGGCGGACATATATATGGGTGCCATCAACATCCATAATGGGAACCAGCTGATTGTCAAGCACGCTAGAAACAGGAAATATAAGACATCAAGGGATTTTAATCATCCTGCCATGTTTGTAACAAAGGCGTGCTATGCGGATGTTGGGGGATATGAAATAGGGAACGTCCACGATGATTATGGATGGTATCTCAAAGCAGCCAAAATGGGAAAGGATACCGTGATAATCGACAGGATTATCACGAACTATCCAACAGGAGGAATTGGTTCCAAAAAATCATTTAAGAATACCTGCAACAGAATCGGTACAAAGTACGAGATTTATAAGAGAAACGGATACTCGAGATTATATTTTCTGGAGTGTGTTGCCCAGGAATTAGCAAAGTACATTTTATTGAAGGGGTAGAAGATGTTAAAGCAGAATTGTCATTTGCCAAAATTATGGCTGAAACTTACAGGGGTAAAGTTCGGAAGTCATTTAAGGCTGATAGGCTATCCATTGATTTATCAGTTCAAGGGCTCAAGCATTACTATTGGTAACGATGTAAAGATTAACAGTGAGTTCCTGTCCAATATGCTTGGTCTGTATCAGCGCACAATAATCATCGCCAGAAATGGCGGAAAAATCGAGATTGGCAATAACGTCGGTATGTCGGGAGCCTCAATTTATTCATGGAAAAAAATAAAGATTGGGGACAATACCATCATAGGGGCCAACGTTAAGATTGTGGACAACGATTTCCATCCGATTGATCCACAGGGAAGAATAGATAACGACAACACGAAGGTGGGAGTAAAGGGTGTTGAGATTGGTGAGAATGTATTCATTGGAATGAATTCAATTATCCTGAAGGGCTCCAAAATCGGAAACAACTGTGTGATTGGTGCGGGCAGTGTTGTAAGCGGAGTGTTTGGGGATAATCAGATAATAGCAGGCAATCCCGCCCGTGTGATAAGAGAAATACAGTAAAATAGGGAACTTTGGGAAATAGAGAAACTCCAAAATAGCATAGTCTCAGAATTAATGGGGGAATAGGATGCTTTATGTTGGACTTGCCGCCGCGTTTCTGGCGGGGCTTGTAATGATAGAGATGGCATTAACTGAGCCTGAATATGAACTGATGTCAAGGCTTCTTATGTTCGCCTTTGGACTTGTCATGGCCGCGCCTGGTGTGATACTTTTTGTCAGTTTTGTAAAGGATGCGTACAATAAGAGGGCAACGCTTAAGGATGATTCCAGGAAGCAGGCAGCTGAGATGGCAGAGTATTTCAAGTTTCTTATTTTTGCCCTCAAGGAAGTCATTACTGATGATAAAAATGCATCGGAGAAGCTCATCAGAGTGTTCAGGAAGGATTATGATGATTTCTTTGACGGAGTAGGTTCTAATGAAAATACGCCTATCCAGAGCGATGCGACCCAGATTTTCTGGAATATTCTTTCTCTTCAGAAGAGGCGACTTGCGAGGAAGAACCTGACTATGGAATTTGAGTCAGAGAGGATGAAATTCGGAACCTCAGAGCCAGTAAAGAGCACGGAGTATTTTGACGGCAAGTACGAGATTACAGAGATAGATGAAACTGTACGTGCGACGAGAATTTTCAAGAAGAACGGAAGGATTCTTAAGAGACTAAAAAACACAGAGATTGCCAGATTCAGGCTTCTTGATACCAGGCATACGGACAATGGAATGATTATCTGTCCGGGTTGCGGAAATCCTGCAGATAGGGATAACCTGCTGGATGGGTGTGACTACTGCAATACGAAGTTCACGATTGAGGACTTAGGACTCAGGGTCTCTGACTTTGGATTCAGGCCGGACTATGAGCTTGAGTATGACAAGTTCCGTGACTTCAGGAGCATGCTTATTGTCAGGACCGGAATCTGTGTGGGCATCCCCATAGGTATTCTCAGCTTTATCGGGATGGTAAAGGCTGTATTTGGCGGCGGAATGACTGCTGGACCTATTATGTCCATAGCAGGAGTCATCTTCGGAACAGCATTCTGCGTGTTTGCTGCGATATTTCTCATAGTTCCGCTTGTGCTGATGGTGGTATTTCCGGCAATCCAGACCTTTGCCCTTGCAAGATATTACGGCAGGAAGAGCCTTGACAGGATGAATGTCTACAGAAGCAGCGATGCCAGGATAGAGGCAGAGATAAAGAAAGAAGATCCGCTGTTCTCACTGTCGGGATTCTACTCAGATATTATGAATAAGCTCTCTACCATATTTTTTGCCGATGATAAAAATGAGGCACTTGCATTTGCAGAGGGTGATATGGCAGGCAGAGGAATTCTTGCGGCCTTTGGAAGATACAGGGATGTTGTCAATGCGGATACTGAGATGATCCATCTCAATTCCTATGGGATAAAAAATGGGTTCAGCGTGATAGACATTACTGCGAATATAGTGTTCACGGAAGAAAAAAATGATAAGATATCAAAAAGGCGTGAGACGGTAACGCTGAGAGTTGCTAAGAACGCCAGCTGTAAGACACAGGCCATATGCGGACCAAGCTTCCTGCGATGCAGGGGATGCGGAGCATCAATGTCGCTGCTTGGCGGCAGGACCTGTGAATACTGCGGAGCTTCCAGAAGTCTTGTGAATGAGGGCTGGGCGATAGCTGGATTTGGTAATATGAAGTAATTTAGGGTTATATAGACGAGGAGGCGGAGAGATGTTCTGTATAAAATGTGGAAGTAAAATTGAGGATGGCAACAGGTTCTGCACAACGTGTGGAACGCCGGTAGAGGCGCCAATAGAAGGGGTGGTAGAGGCCTCACCGAAACCCGCACCAACACCAAAAGCTACACCAAAACCGGCGCCGAATGCACCTGCACAGGAGAGTGCCCCAAATGGAAACCCCAAGGCTCCACTGATCATCGCGATTGTAGCGGGTATCCTGCTGCTTATCTGCGTGATTGCAGTCGGTGTATTGGTCTATCCTAAGGTGAGGTCGTTCATCAATGAGAAGACCAGTGCCGAAGAAGTGGATGAAGATGACGACGAAGATGAAGATGATGAAGACATCGATGAGGAAGCTGAGGACGAGGATATTTCAGATGCCGGGAATACTGCAGCAGAGGCTGATGAGGCTCCGGCAGCAGAGGCAGAGAGCACGATGAGTTCTGATGAGGCGGCTGCTCTTCTGGCAAATCATGCAAATGGATTTAAGAGCCCGATAGGACGGGACTATAAAGTATACTTGAAGAAGACGGATTATTATGATCTTGATGTGGCAGAGATTCCTGTAGGTGAGTTCTCACAGTTAATTGATGACTACGACAGGGACGGTATGCCAGAACTCCTTGTATGCTCGCTGAACAGTGACTACAATATGATACTTGATATGTATGAGGTTGTTGATGGAGAAGTAATCCTGTCAAGCAGCATTGACCTTGGCAGCTATGGACTTGGTGTCAACTTCCCCGGCGAATTCGTAGAGGATGTATTCATCTGGGAGAAGGAAGACGAGACACTGATATGCGCTGAGTTTGCTGGAATAGTATCACTCATTGCGGACGGTACAAGCCTCCAGCTGGCAGCATACAGATACGATGGAGCATTTTCATATGTGACTGAGGCATCTTATGCAGGTTCTGACGGAGAAGAAAGCGATTCCTTCAGGACAGGTATGAGAGAGCTTGGAATCAGCTATGACTGGTCAGAGATTATGAGCCGACACAGGCTCATCAGCGAAGAAGTTGATGGCCCTCACTATGTCGGCTCGATTGTCTGCGCTGAAGATATCAATTACATGAGATTTTACGATTGGTCTGAGGATGCAGTGGAGGGTGATGAGATAGCCATTGCAAAGTTAAGCTTCCAGGGAGAGGGCTTTGTCTCACCGCTTCCTTCAAGACCGGCGAGCGAGTATATCCTTGAAGGAAGTGATTACAGATATATTTCTGAGGAGGAACTTTACGGATTTGATGCTGAGAAGTGCCGTCTTGCCAGAAATGAGTTATATGCCCGTTATGGAAGAATCTTTGATGATGAGGAGCTTAACGCATACTTCAGTCAGTTCAGCTGGTATTATCCTTCTATTTCAGCTAAGGACTTCAAGGAGTCCATGCTGAATGATTACGAGATCTACAACAGGGACCTTATCGTACAGTATGAGAAGGATATGGGATACAGATGATGCTTACTGCAACTAATTTGTGTAAAAAATATGGCAGCCAGCTCATACTAAACGATGTCAGTCTTTCGGTTGGTGAGGGCGAATGCATTGGAATAATCGGAAGGAATGGCTGTGGAAAGAGTACACTGCTTTCGATTCTGGGCGGTATTGAGAGAGCAGATTCTGGAAAGGTGGCAGGAGGTGCGCGTGCAGGATACCTTCCGCAGATCAACCCTCTGCTGGATGATGCGACGGTGTACGAAAATCTATGCCTTTGGTCATCGGACAAGGAAAATCTGAAGACAGTAATTACAGATTATGATTTATGTGGTATAAAAAATAGAAAGGTTTCAAAGCTTTCAGGCGGAATGAAGCGAAGGCTTGCCATTGCCTGTGCCATGGTGAAGAGACCTGGGATTCTGATGATGGATGAGCCTACAACTGCCCTTGATATTGAATACAAGGGAATCATTCATCAGGAAATGAAAGCCTATATTGAGAAGGGCAACAGTATCATACTTGTCACGCATGAAAAGGAAGAGATGGAAATGTGCGACAGGTTGTACAGTCTGGAAAATGGAGCATTAAATCTGATTCCTTAGAGAGGGGAGAGCAAAGATGGAAAATATTAATGAAGAGGTGATTCTTTTTGACGAAGGCGGACAACTCGTTGAGAAGAAGCTTATCAAGAAGCAGACCGGTTTTGACGGAATGACAGGAGAGCCTGTTTATGAGTACTGTGTGCAGACAGGCTTTAATGGAATGACAGGAGAACCTGTATATGTGAAGGTTGATGCAGATGGTTTTGACGGAATGACAGGACAGAAAATCTTTAGGGAGTCTGGCAAGGTTGCGGCAAAGAGCGAGCCGGTAGATGCTCCTATAGCTGTAGAGGAGAGTGCACCTGAAGCAGAAGCACCCGAAACTGTAGAAGCAGATTCTTCCGAAGTTACAGAGACTCCTGAAGTTGTAGAAGATGCTGCATCTGAAGAAACTAAGATTGAAACAGATGTTGTTCCTGTTCCTACGTATAATGACAATACAACCTCGCAGGAGGAAGCAGAGACTCCTGTAAACAAAATTAAGAATGCAGTGCTTGGTCTGCTTAAAGGAAAGAATGGAATTATCATTATTGCGGCCGTGGCAGCTGTTGTAGTGCTGGCAGGAGTAATAGCAGTAGCAGCTATCTCAGGAGTATTTATCGATAAGCATGATAAGCTCCTTCTTGCTACCTATAACACAGTGAAGGATGACACTATTGGAGGGGCTGTTATTGATGCAGGCGAAATCCTGAAATCTGGTGATATTACGGCAGAGTACGATGGAAAAGTGACATACAGAGGAGTTGCTGCGAGTGTAGATGGTACGGTAGCAGCAAATGCTCCTAAGGGACAGTATTATGCAAATGCAAGTGTAAATGTTGCCGGTGTTGCAGAGCAGTCTGCAACGGTTTACATGGATGATTCCATGATCCAGGTTGCACTTCCTGAAATCAATGACAAGGTATATGAGTACAACTATACCAAGAGTTCTGATGAGTACCTTGCAGAGATGGTTGAGAAGAGCTCAATTGGATCAATTAATGATGTAAATACAATTATCAGTGCGGTTAACAGGATGTCGAAGTCTGCACCTAAGTATAAGGATGCTCTTGCTAAGGCAGTCCGCAAGGAGTTCAAGAAGATTAAGCTTGATAAGGCTGATAAGAAGACCATCGAAATCGATGGCAAGGAAAGAAAGTGCAGTGGATACGAATTTGAGCTTGATGATGATGACACAGATTCTTTTGTGGATGCATATGCAAAGACTATCGAGGATGTGTACGGCAAGGAAATGAAAGAAGCACTTGGTGCCCTTGAGAATCTCGGAACCGAGGTTGATGAGGATTCATACGACGAGAGTCTTGACAAGATGAGAGAAGCCCTTCAGGCATTTGATGGTGTTGTTTTCAGAATCTACACCTACAAGGGTAAGCTTGCATGTGTTGAAATCGAGAAGGGTAAGCAGGAGCTTTCCGTAGAGTTCAGGGGCGGAGATACAAGATGCTCAAATATCCGTGCTGTCATGAAGAATGATGGTAATAAGTCAACCCTAAAGAAAAAGAGCTCGGTTAAGGGTGGCAAGGAAGAAGGAAGTATTACTGCTGACGGAAATAAGCTCTTTGATTACGAGTATGATACTAAGAGCGGCGATTTTGAGATAGAGGCCGGAGGAGAGAAGATTAAAGGAACTATCCTTGTTTCAGGCGGCGCAATTAAGATGAACTTCGATGGCAAGGCATCTGGTATTGATGCCGACGTGAACCTGACGGTTAAGAAGGGTGCCAGAATCAGTGCCATCAAGGGAACCAAGGTGAACCTTGGTGATGCTGACGAGGATGATTTCGCTGAAATTGGTGAGGAAATTCAGGAAGCAGTATCTGGAGCAGCAACAAATATGTTTATGGGTGGATTCGGCAACAGTTTATATGAAGCGGCACCTGCTGCTGAAGCGGCACCTGCTGCTGAGGCATGGGACGAATACGACGAAGAATGGTAAACAATACTAGATGGTCAGATATTTTCTTCTAAATCTAAAGAGAAATATTGTTATGGCAGCGGGATGTCTCGCTGCCACGACTGTTTTATTGTCTGTATTTTTCTGCACTGTTCTGCTTTTCGGAAGTCATTTCCAGAATACAGAGTCCCTGGTGAAAATAGGAGTTTGTGTGGATGAGTCGGATGATATGTTCTCAAGCCTTATTAGCTTTGTAAGTAAGTCCACATCCTTAAAAAACATATGTAGCCTGGAAATGGACGATGAGAGCAGTGCGAGGGAACGTCTTAGGGAAGGCGAGCTTGACATGGTTATGGTGATTCCACCGGACTTTGTGAGCAAGGCAGATACTATGCAGGACACATCCTTCACGGTGTATGTGCCTGAGAATTCATCCAGTAATCTGAATGGCATGCTCTGCCTTTTCAAAAGTATCGAGGGTACGATGACGGTTACGGAGTCGGCCATACTCTCAATGTATGAGGGAATCCGGTCTTATAATGTGACGGTCGGAACTACAGAAATGGAAAATGATGTCACAGGTATGTTTGTCGACAGTTTTCTTGCGAGAAGGAATCTTATAGATCTTGAGTATATCTCTGCTTTTGGAGACTATGATTTCATCCAGTATTATGTTTGCTCAATAATTCTGCTTGTAATACTATTATTTTCCTTCTTGTTTCTGCGTATATATGATAGGAACCACCGGGAAACAGAGAGGATTCTTTTTAGGACCAGGACAGGGCGCATCTTCTGTCATGTTGGGAAGGTTTTATCTGTGAGCATTCCGCTATGGCTTGTGATGGCAGTCATAATTTTTGCCATGGACAGAGTATGTCTGGCGATTGGCAGCAGCCTGGTGGTTGCAGGTGCGACGTCCTATGTGACAATCGTGCCAATATCCCTGGGAATAGGGGGTGTCATTCATCTGGCTGGATGCATCCTTAAGGGGAATGACAATTACTTCATGGGATATGCTGGAGTGGTAATTCTGCTTCTGACAGTTTCCGGACTAATTTTTCCCGAGTGCTACATGCCGACTGCACTAAGGTGCCTAGCTGGTATTTCACCGGTTTCCTGGTGGCACAAGCTCCTGCTGATGGCGATTTTTTAGAGAGGCGTGTTTTGCAATGCTGTATTCGAGATGGGTGATATTACAGATAAAACTGCATATGCGGAGCGTGTCCTTCTGGATATTCATTGCTGCGGCTGCGCTTATACTTTTCCTGTCAAAAAATTACAGGAACAATCCTGACAAGACTATTCTGCTTCAGAGCGGCCTTGGTGATGTGCAGGAGGCAGTCTGTGAGGCGATTTTAAATGACAGTCTTCCTGGGTATTCTTTTCTAAGGGAAGACAGTGAGGATGAGATAAAGCGTAAGGTCAGAAACGGTGAAGCCGTATGTGGTGTGTGCTTTGATGGTGATATGGATGATGCTGCCGAGGAACTTGAGATGGTAGTGTATGCCACACCCAAGACTCTTGATGGAATGATAATCCAGGAGGTTGTCTTTCCATATCTGCTTAGGGTCCAGAGCAGTGATATGCTGCGGGATTACCTGGAGAGCAAAGGGACTTCAGATAGCAGTGTTGAAGGCATCCTGAAGATAAACCAGGAGTACCTGGAAAAGGGAAATATCAGTATTTTCACTGTTCAGGAGGAGAAGACAGCAGTGGGGCGTGTTTCGGCAGCCTGGTTCAACCTGAGGGAATTCCTGATAGTCTTCTTAGGAGCCGTGATGGTAATCTGGTATGGAATTTCTGTCATGAGAGAGAAGCTGCCGGTGTACAGGGCAGTTCGGGCAGCGGATGTCACTAGGCTTAAGATGGTGAGCGCAGCTGCACGAATAACAGTCTCGTTGGCAGTGCTTTTTGTGATTAATTTTATCTTGATAAAAATATAGAGAATATATAGTAGGAGGTTAAGATATGTTCTGTACAAACTGTGGTAAGAAATCCGAAGATGGAATGCTGTTCTGTACTGGATGCGGAGCGAGACTGGATGTAGCGGATGTGATGCCTGAGGCACCCAGGAAGTCCAAGGCACCAATCATTGCACTTATTGTTCTGGTAATACTCTTAGTGCTGGCTGTTGGTGCAGGTGCCGTGTTTGCATACAATACATTCTTCAAAAAGGACGACGTCACTGAGGATGTTGAGGAAAAAGAGGAAGAGGAAGACGAGGAAGAGCAGGAGGTTGTGAAGGTTGAAGAGCCCGTGGCAGAAGAAGCTGTGGAGGAGCCAGCGGATACTACAGATGTGTCAGAGCCTGCAGCAGAGGAAACTGATACAGCAGAGTGGTGCGATGCCTATGCTGCATACCTCAAGGAACTGAATGACAAGGGAGAGCTTGAGGGATATCCCTATTTTGGAACCCTGTATGTTAACGATGATGATATTCCTGAGATTGCCATAATGGGTAACTGTGAAGCAGCGGGCAACAGATTCCTTACCTATGCAGGCGGAAAGGTTGATGAAATATTTTTTGGCCGACTGGGATTCTCCTTCCAGGAACGTAAAAACATCATTATCAATTCTGACGGACACAGCGGATACTACTATGACACTGTTTATGAGATAGAGGAAAACGTTGGCTGGAAGCAGATTGGGGATGGTACATATAGTGAGGATTATGACAATATGACGGAAGATAATATTCCGATGATATATTCCTGGGATGGAAAGGAAGTGTCAGAGTCAGAATATCGTGATTGCTTCAACAAGTTCTATGATGCAAGCACCAGCCTTTCCCTTGATACCTTTGAGTACGAATATCCAGACTACTCAGAGATGATAAATATGCTGGAGAAGCGTGAAATCAGCATGCCGACTACTTCCAGCAGATACTACACGGACGATACAGCCATTCACCGCTATGAATTTGTTGTTGATGATGTGACATGGTGGCAGGCACGCAGTGCATGCTCAGAAAAGGGTGGTTACCTCGCAAGAATCAACTCCGTAGAGGAATACAATTACATTGTTGACCAGATTAAAAGCGAAGGTCTCGAGAAGATGGTATTCTGGCTCTCAGGAGAAAAGGCATATCCAGACTATACTTATCGATGGGTGAATGAGGATTACAAGTATGAGATAACTGACCTGGTTAATGATTCTGAGCTTTCATCCATCTGGATGAAGGGTGAGCCTTCAGGAAAAGGTGAGACAGCAGATGGACGGGTTGTGGACGAGTCGTATGTTGATCTGTTCTACTTAAAGAGTGAGGACAGATTTGTGTTCAACGATGTTCCCGATGACCTCATCGATGCCGCACCGACCTATAAGGGACGCGTGGCCTACATTATTGAATATGAATGATGTTGATATACAACTGTTTTGTTAGCAGGCCATATATATGTTATAATACAAGGAGCGGTTCGCCTGGACCGCTCCTTAACAATGAAATCGTGGAATGGTTTCAGGGTATGAGTATTAGTTAATTAGGATGGGATAGTATGAAAAAATATGGAAAGCCTCTTGGCGACCTCATAGGAATCAAGAGTGATTTTTTTGAGCATAATGATAAGAATCTGGCAATGGCCGATGATATGGCGGATGCGCTCCTGGCACAGCCGCTTAGAACTGAGTGCAAGATGTGTCATGAACCCTTTAAGGGAGGACTCCTCTACAAGAGCCACAAGATGGGATATTACCTCTGTGAGAAATGTGGACACTTAAGTTCGGAGCACGCCGATACTGATGCTTTTGCGGACAAGGTATATATCCAGGATAATTATGCGGGCAACTATTCAGCCCAGGACAAGGAGAATTACGAGAAGCGCCTCGATATGATCTACATTCCCAAGGCACAGTTCCTGGTGGACTGCCTTAAGAAGGATGGAATTGACGTTGGGGACATAAGGCTTCTCGATGATGGAGCTGGCTCAGGATATTTTGTCCGGGCGATGCTAAAGCTCGGAGCCGATGCAGAGGGAATTGAGATTTCTCCTGCTCAGGTCAGATTCGCAAATGATATGGCGGGCAAGGACATTCTCACTCAGATTGATGCAGCCCATATCACACAGGCAATCAAGGATACTGACAGAAGTGTGATTTCTGCAATTGGAGTGTTGGAGCACATTATCATGCTTGATGAGACACTTCAGGCAATTGCGGACAATAAGAATATAAAATACCTGTACCTGTCAGTTCCGATGTTCTCCTTCAGTGCAATGTTTGAGGCCTCACATCAGAGCTGCTATAACAGGCATGTTGGTGGAACTCATACACATCTCTTCTCAGACAAGTCTCTCCAGTACATGGCTGACAGGATGGGATTCGAGATTGCAGACACCTGGAAGTTCGGCTCAGATATCATGGATCTCTATAGATTCATCTGCGTATGTCTCGAGCAGAACGGCAACCCTGGGGCCAAGGAAATCTTCTCACAGCAGTTCCTTCCCCTTATTGACAAGCTTCAGTTGGTGGTAGATGAAAGTGAATTTGCGTCAGAAGTTCATATGCTTCTCAAGAGAAAATAAATATCTGATACTGATGGCAATGGCGGCATTACTTGTCGCCTTTTTGCCATTGTTTACGGTGAATTGCGTGAACGGTCACGACGTGGAGTACCACCTGCTTCGAATCGAGGCACTGAAGGCGGGAATTCTTGCCGGCAAGCCGTTCCTGCGGGTAAACATGCTCTATTTCGGAGGGAGGGGATACGCAAGCTCAATGTTCTATCCCGACTTCCTTCTGTATATACCTGCGCTTTTACGATGTGCCGGGGTATCCATCAATGCGAGCTATCATATTTTTATCGCACTCTGCATAGCCCTGTCTTTCGGCACAATGTACTATGCAGCGCTCCTCATCGGGGAAAAATATGCATCAGCAGAATCTGCCAGGCTTGCGGCCCTTGTAGCAGGCGTAATCTATGTGCTGGCGCAGTACCATATCGATGACATTTACACGAGAAGTGCGGTGGGCGAGTTTACCGCGATGATTTTCATACCGATGCTTATGTATGGCATGTTTGAGATTCTGTGCGGTGAGGTAAACAGGCCTGGAATCATGGTCGCAGGATTTGTGGGAACAATTCTGTGTCACACGACGACAACAGTATTTTTTATCGGAATATACGCACTGAGTTTCATCGTGGCAATCGTGATTTCCCTTAGAAAAAATAAAAAGGCGGAGCTTGTAAAAGAGATAATCGTGCTGGCAGTGAGTGCAGTTCTTGTAATTCTCCTCACAGCCTTCTACTGGCTTCCCATGCTCGAGCAGTTTATGGATGCCGCCTTCCAGACGAATGCAGGTGGCTTTGATATGAACTACGAGAAGCTCCTTGTGAAGGACATCTTCAGGAATGCAAATCCCGGACTGGGAGCAGTCCTGCCGGTGATGACCTTTGCGTTGTCACTGTGGGTACACACAGATAGTGATGTCAGGGAAGAGAAGAAGGAGTTGCTTTTTATAGCGGATTTCTTTGCGGTTGTGGCGGTAATTTTTGCCCTTGGAAGTACAGGAATTCTTCCCTGGGGAAGACTGCAGAGATTTGTGGGATTCATTCAGTTTCCCTGGAGACTGTTCATTATCGCAACACCTATGATGGCCGTTGCCTGTGGCCTTTATATTCTCATTATCACGAACAGAAGATCAGAGGCGGACGGTGTTTCAGGTGCAAGGCTTGGACGCGCTATGGCACTTTTGGTGGCGGGAATCATGATGGTTTCGGCGATGGGGAACATTGCCCGGATTGACGAGGGATATTACTCATATTCAGACGATTATTATGAGTATACTGACCACACTGGCAATGTAATCGGTGGCGAGTGGCTTCCAGTAACTGTTACAGACAGGAATGCGCTTAAGGAGGACTGCAATATTGCAGTTGCTTCTGATGGAAGTCAGATAGAGGTTACAAGGACAGCCAATGCCTTAAGCCTTAATGTTCCGGCAGGGGTAGAGTATGTGGATGTTCCTTTTATCTACTACAAGGGATACGCAGCTGTCGGCGGCGGAAATGAGGCACTGCCTCTTGACGGAAGCGGAGAGAACGGAAGCGTAAGGGTATACCCTGGTGGAAGCACTTCGGTAACTGTATCATATAAGGGGACCACAGCACAGACGGCAGCCACAGCAGTGTCAGTCATATTTTTTGCAGGAATAGCTGTTTTGGCGGTTTACAGAAAGAAAAGAGGCGGATTATGAAAATAGTTGTTTTGGCAGGTGGAACAAGTACAGAGAGAGATGTATCGCTGGTGAGCGGTTCAATGATATATAAGGCGCTTAAGAGCAAGGGTCACGATGTGGTTCTGCTTGATGTATTCATGGGTGTGGACGATGCGGATGTTCTAGAGCCTGTGGAGAATACCTTCACACAGGACAAGGCATGGAACAAGGATATTGCGGCGGTTCGCGACAATGCACCGGAACTTGCTGAGCTCATCGCATCGAGGCCGGAAAGCCCCGATGGATATTTTGGTCCCAACGTACTTAAGCTGTGCAAGGCAGCAGACATTGTATTCCTTGGACTTCACGGCGAGAATGGAGAAAATGGCAAGATTCAGGCAACCTTCGACCTGCTTGGAATCAAGTATACAGGAACCGGCTATCTCTCAAGTGCCCTTGCAATGGATAAGTGTCTTACAAAGAGCATATTTGAGAGGGCGAATGTGCCCACTCCTAAATATTTCGTGCTGAAGAGCGGTATGGATATGAGGTATCCATCTTCATATCCGGCTGTCGTCAAGACTTCATGCGGAGGATCTTCAGTTGGTGTGTACATTGCAAAGGATGAGAAGGAATATGCAAAGGCCGTGAGAGATGCATTCTCCTATGAGGCCGATGTCCTTGTCGAGCAGTATATAAAGGGCCGTGAGTTCTCGGTGGGAGTTGTAAACGGAGAGGCATATCCTATTATTGAGATTGCTCCAATCAGTGGGTTCTACGATTACAAGAATAAGTATCAGGCTGGCTCAACGGTTGAGACCTGTCCTGCAGACCTGCCAGAGGATGTGACACGAGGAATGCAGAAGGCGGCTGAGCTTGCATACGAGGCGCTCTCAATGAAGAGCTATGCTAGAATGGACTTCATGATGGATGAGGACAATAATTTCTACTGCCTGGAGGCCAATACTCTTCCGGGAATGACACCGACAAGCCTTCTTCCTCAGGAGGCAGCTGCGATAGGCGAGGATTTCGCAACCCTGTGTGAGAAGCTTATCAAGGTATCGTTATAGAAAAGGGATTATCAGATGATGAAAAATATGACACTGGACAATATAGCACGCTCTTGTGGTGGAGTACTCTACTGTGAACCTGCGATGAAGGACCGTGAGATAACAGGAGCCCAGTTTGATTCTAGAAAAATAGAAAAAGGAAACCTCTTTATTGCTACCAGAGGCGAGAAGACCGATGGTCATCTTTATATCCCCTCTGCATATGAGAAGGGGGCTATTTGCGTGGTGTGCGAAGAGGCGCCCAAGGCTCCTGGAGCCTATATTCTCGTTGAAGATTCCTTTATGGCACTTATTGACATCGCCAGATACTACAGGGAGCAGCTTACTATTCCCATCATCGGAATATCAGGCAGTGTTGGGAAGACAAGTACAAAGGAGGCAATCGCCTCTGTGCTTTCAGCCAAATTCAATGTGCTCAAGACGGAAGGAAACTACAACAACAGCGTTGGTCTTCCGATCACAATTCTCGCAATCAAGGATTACCATGAAATCGCAGTTATTGAGATGGGAATCAGCGACTTTGGCGAGATGGACCTTCTCGCAGACATAGCCAAGCCAGATGTGTGCGTCCTGACAAATATCGGATTCTGTCATCTTGAGAATCTCAAGGACCAGAATGGCGTACTCAAGGCGAAGACAGAGATGTTTGCCCACAGGAATGACAAGAAGGGTGCAGTAATTCTCAATGGAGATGATGCATATCTTAATACAATAAAGAGCGTTGACGGAGTGCTTCCGCTCAGATTCGGATATTCAGACAACTGCAGGCTTAAGGCAACTGACGTTCAGATGCAGGGACTTCTGGGTGTGGATTTCACACTTACAAATCCGGATGGTCATAGGCTGCCCTGCCACTCACCGCTTCCCGGAGCACATGTGGTCTCAAACGCAGCGTGTGCTGCTCTCATTGGACATATCATGGGACTTACTGATGGTGAGATTAAGCGTGGTATTACACAGCAGAAGGCACTCAGGGGAAGAAGCAACATCATCGACACTACGAATTACGTCATTATTGATGACTGCTATAATGCCAGCCCTGTTGCAATGGCGGAGGCGCTTGACCTTCTTTCACAGGCTGACACAAGAAAGGTGGCAGTCCTCGGTGATATGTTTGAGCTTGGAGAGAATGAGAATGAACTCCACTATGGAATCGGCAAGGTTGTCGTGGATAAAGGTGTGGATGTACTCCTATGTGCAGGAGAACGGTCAGAGAATATCTGCCGTGGAGCAGCTGATGCTGGTATGAAGGGCGTGGTAAAGCATTATGCAACAAGAGACGAGCTGCTAAAGGAACTTCCAGGGATAATAAAAAAGGGAGACACAATACTCGTAAAGGCCTCCCATGGTATGCAATATGAAAAAATAGTTGATGCTATTTCGTAGTTGCCTGCTCCTTGAGCATCTCAAGGATTATGCCCTGTACGTAAGAGGCAAGGTGCTTGCGATCTTCCTTTTCAAGAGAAGTGGGGTCAATCGGTTCGCCATACTGGATAGTGACCTTTGCACTCTTGATGTAGGGTATGTGGCGCTCGAAAATATCGGCAGTACCTGTCATTGCAACGGGAACGATTGGACAGCCTGACTTGTCTGCAATCTTAAGGGCACCAGCCTTGAACTCAAGCATGTCGGTTTCGTTCTCGCTCTCATTTCTGGTTCCTTCAGGGAAGATGAACATTGAGACACCTGATTTAATTAATGCAATTGCGTCGAGAATCATTTGCATTCCAGCACGCATGTCATTTCTGTCGAGGAACAGACAGTGGAGAAACTTCATCCAGATTCTAAATGAGGGAATTCTAAGGAGCTCCTTCTTGGCAATGAATCCGGTTCTTCTCTTCATTCGTGCGTAGGTGAGGACCACGTCGAAGTAAGAGTTGTGGTTTCCGACAAAGAGAACAGCTTTATCATTGGGGATATTTTCCTCACCGATTACTGTGACCTTAGTTCCACACAGGAAGATAACCACATGAAATGCAAATTGCACAATGCGAAGCGAGATTATTTCGGTACTGTCCTTGATACCGGCCTTCCATAACAGCCAGAGAATGAGCTGCACGGGAAGCGAGAGAATCAAAAATACCACAAGAAAAATACCAACCAATATTAAACGAATCATAGAAATACCTCAATTTTGCACAGGTGAGTAAAACTCACGTTATAAACCTTTGTAAAGAATAGCACAGAGAAGGGGAAATTGCTATGTTACTAATAAAAAATATACGGCTTATGGATCCAAAATCAGGACGTGACGAGGATACAGATATACTGATTGACGATGACAGGGTTGTGCTTATCGCCAAGGGAATAGGAAGTGAGATTACCGATGAAGAGGATGAGAGAGCAGCCCTTGATAAGGATACTCTTCTCATAGACGGCGAAGGATTCATTGCAGCGCCGGGACTTGTCGATGTCCATGTGCATTTCCGTGACCCAGGACTGACCTACAAGGAAGATGTCATCACTGGAGCTGAGGCGGCGAAGGCAGGCGGATACACAAGTGTAATCTGTATGGCTAATACAAAGCCCGTTGCCGACACAGCAGAAATCGTTAAGTACGTCATGGATAAGGGGAATGATACAGGAATCCACGTATATCAGGCAGGTGCCATCACCCTTGGTCTCAAGGGTCAGGAACTCACCGACATGGAAGAACTCATGAAGGCTGGGGCCCCGGGATTTACTGATGACGGAATACCTATTCTTGATGAAAAAATAGTCAGGGAGGCAATGGAGAAGGCCGCAGTGCTCAATGTTCCGCTTTCCTTCCACGAGGAGGATCCTGCATATATTGCCTGCAATGGAGTCAATCATGGAAAGGCTTCAGAGCATTACGGGACAGAAGGCTCTGACAGGAAGGCTGAGATTACACTTATTGAGCGTGACCTTGAGATTGCACTTGAGACGAAGGCGAGAGTTAACGTCCAGCATATCAGCACAAAAGAGGGCGTTGAACTTGTGAGACAGGCAGTTAAAAAAGAGGCTGGAGACAGGCGCATTCATGCAGAAGCCTGCCCTCATCATTTTTCCCTGACGGAGGAAGCAGTAATAGAGCATGGAACCCTGGCTCGTGTCAATCCGCCCTTAAGGACCGAGGAGGACAGACAGGCAGTAATTGCAGGACTTATGGATGGGACCATCGACCTCATTGCCACAGACCATGCACCCCATGCGACGGAGGAGAAGGCAAAGCCCATGAGTGAGGCACCGAGTGGAATGATTGGACTTGAGACGGCGCTTGCACTTGGAATTACCAATCTTGTTGAAGGCGCAGGAATGAGCCTCATGGATATGCTCGAGAAGATGACCATCAACCCGGCGATGCTTTACAACCTTGACTGCGGATACGTGGCTGAAGGGGGACCAGCTGACCTGGTAATTTTTGACCCGGATGAAGTCTGGACGGTGACAGATGAGTTCAAATCTAAGTCAAAGAACTCTCCCTTCGTGGGGATGGAGCTTAAGGGAAGGGTCAAGGCAGTAATCTGCGGCGGCCAGATAGTGTATGTAGATTGAGTTTATGTTGATAGAACTAACAAGTCGGCGACGACATGAGGGAACTACCCATATTATCAAGGAGGAATTTTGATGAAAAAGGACACAGGAATTGTTCTTAGCCAGACAAGACTGGCGGATGGAATCTACAGCATGTGGATTGACACGGAAATTGCCAGTGAGGCACGCCCCGGTCAATTTGCGGCCATTTTCCCAAGTGCGGGCAACACTCTGCTGCAGCGCCCCATCAGCATCTGCGAGGTGAGCGGCGATAAGTCGGCAATCAGAATAGTATACAGAGTCGTGGGCAAGGGAACAAATGAGTTCTCTTCTTACACGGAAGGAACCAAGGTTGAACTCCTTGGGCCCTGCGGAAATGGATTTGACACAGAGGCACTTGCAGAAGGCAAGAGCGCACTTCTCATTGGAGGCGGAATCGGCGTTCCTCCAATGCTTGAGCTTGGCAAGACGCTTAAGAAGCAGGGCAAGAATTTCAAATTCGTTCTCGGATACAGAAATTCAGAGTTGTTCCTGTATGATGATTTCGTAAGATGTGCGGGCAAGGAAAATGTCATCATTGCGACAGATGATGGATCCGTTGGAACTCATGGAACAGTAGTGAGTGCGATAAATGAGCAGAATGTGGCTGGAGACATCATTTTCTCCTGCGGCCCTATGCCGATGCTCCGAGCACTCAAGGTATTTTCTGAGGAAAAAAATATGACAGCCTACATCTCTCTTGAGGAGCGTATGGCCTGCGGAGTCGGTGCATGTCTGGGATGTGTATGCAAGACTGTAAATAAGGACCATCACTCCCATGTCAACAATGCTAGAGTGTGTGTTGAAGGTCCTGTTTTTGATGCGAAGGAGGTAGAGATATGAATACAGCCGTAAAAATTGCAGGGGTTGAGTTCAAGAATCCCGTTACCACAGCATCTGGAACCTTCGGAAGCGGAATAGAATACAGCAACTTCGTGGATCTGAATCGTCTTGGTGCAGTGACAACGAAGGGAGTTGCCCTGACACCATGGCCAGGCAACCCTACACCACGAGTAACTGAGACATACGGCGGAATGCTCAATGCCATCGGCCTCCAGAATCCCGGAATCGATGTGTTCTGTGAGAGGGACCTTCCCTTCCTCGAGAAGTACGACACAAGGGTAATCGTAAATGTCTGCGGCAAGACTGAGGAAGAGTATGTCGGTGTTGTCGAGAGACTGGCCCAGGAGAAGAATGTGGATATGCTCGAGATCAACGTGTCATGTCCCAACGTAAAAGAGGGAGCAATTGCCTTCGGACAGAATGCGACAGCCCTCTACAATATCACTGAGAAAATAAAGAAGGCAGCCAAGCAGCCCGTCATCATGAAGCTCTCTCCCAATGTCACCGATATCACGGAGATGGCAAGGGCGGCAGAGGCAGCAGGCGCAGATGCAATCTCGCTCATCAACACAATTACGGGAATGAAGATTGACATTGCAAGAAGGAAGTTTGCAATCGCCAATAAGACCGGCGGTCTGTCAGGTCCTGCAATCAAGCCTGTCGCAGTAAGAATGGTATATCAGTGTGCACAGGCAGTTAAGATTCCCATTATCGGAATGGGCGGAATCGCCACAGCCGAGGATGCGCTTGAGTTCATTCTCGCAGGAGCTTCAATGGTTGCAGTTGGAATGATGAACTTCCATGACCCGATGTCAACGGTGAAGGTCGTTGAAGGCATCGAGAGCTACATGAAGCAGTACGACGTTGAAGACATCAACGAGCTGATTGGGGCCGTGGAATAGCTCTCTGCTTTGCACGTTGAGTGGCTCGCTTGCCTGTTGAGCGGAAACAGCAACGGAGAGAGATAAAGCAAAAAACTGAAAAGGCTGCCACATCATTCCGATGCGGCAGCCTATACTTTGTGCGCCTAGCAGTGCAAGTTTGAAATATGCATTTTCAAAAATCGTAGTCAAACTATGATGTTATGATTCGCTTGACTCGTTCTTCCAGTCCTCAAATCCCTTGATAACTGCGTCATAGGTGTTTGAGCAGATGTCGGGAAGGTCCTTGCCCCATGCCTTGGTAGCTTCTTCATAGCCCTTCTTGAAGGCATCCATCATTGTATCAATCTTGTCAGGATCTCCACCTGTGAGAGCCTTTGCAAAATCAAGAATTCTCTTTGAAGTCTCATCTACGCTGTAGTAACCACCCTCTTCGATATCCTTCTGAGCCTGAGCCTTGGCAGCTTCAGATACATTTGAATAATCTCCGTTGGCAAAAATCTCCCAAAGATTGCTGTCGGTCGAAGCAACAGCCTTGCCCTGACCAGAGATGAGCTGCTCAACGATAGAGCGGAGCTGTGCTGTGCGCTCCTCCGCATCGGCCTTAAGCTGGGCGATAAGATTTGTGTTGGGTGTGTAGGTCTTCTTAGCTGAGTCGACCTCTTCGCTCTTCTCAAATACAGCTGCTTCTGTCTCGACAGCAGCTGTATCAGCCTTTTCTGTACTTTTAGCAGCAGTTGTCTGATAAGTAGAAATCGCGGCGGTATCAACTGAGCTTACGCCTGAAATTGTACTCATTTTAGTATCCCTCCTTGATAATTAATAAACTGAACATCCGTGTTCCTATCTGTGTCTTCTCTAATAGCGTCATCTAGAATAGCCTCTTTTAATATAGCATCTTCCACATTAATGATCCTTATGCATAAGAAGACAAAAAACGATTTCATATAGTCTATCGGCTATATGTAGTCATCATTTTAGCATATTATAAATAAAATGAATCCTTTTTTGGAAAATTTATTGGCTTAGAGCTGATTTAGTGCAGAAGCCAATATCCGTTTTTATATAATCATATAGGCTATGATAGGAGAATGCATAATACCCTATACAAGAAAATTCCTTGGGATATAGGGCAATACTGAAAATTACTGGTGAGCCTATAATCGCTGAAAAAGCACCTGCCTGATTTGTTATGGCTGTGTGCCAATAAGTAATAGGCGCCAATAAAGAAATCAAAACTGCAGTATTGGGCGGTAAAGAAATAGTTGGATAGCCAATACTCTGGTCGAATACGAGAGCAGAAATCTGTATTGGGAAAGCGCAGAAATAAGGGAAAACCTATACTGAGTGCAGAAACCTGTATTGGGCAAGTATAAAATAGGAGGGCAAGCCAATACCAAGCGCAGAAATGAAGGCCCAAATTCTCGGAATATCATTCTTAAACTGGTTTAATAGTGTATAATTAGAATAATTATTGCTTCAGGGAGAGGAGAGAAGTATGAGGAAGAGGAATTTTGCAAAAGAAGTGATTAGACGGGCATTCGCTGTGATTATGGTTTCAGCTCTGATGACTGGTGTGATTCCAATCGGAGAAACTGCATTTGCGGCAGGAACGGGAATGCAGGAAGAAACAGAAACACAGGCAGAAACGGGAATACAGGAAGAGACGGTATCTGATAATACGGTATTTGACGGTAAGACGGAACGTGTAAGGATTGATCTCGATGGTGCTCTTCAATTTGGTGACCTGGATATCAGGGAGCCTGAAATTCATACAGTTACTTCTGAGGGTATTGTCAATGAAGGCCATGTGTCATCAAGCACAGTCACACAGAAAATATACCGTGGATTGCTTGCATATGATGCGTGCATTGACATTTCGCAGTATCGCATCAGTACAGGCAGCATAGAGTCAGTTTTTGTTGATGTACTTAATGAGTATCCAGATCTATACTACGTTCAAAAAACTCTGGAGTATGACAAGAGCTGTGGCTATGTTGTCAGACTGTGGCCTACATATAAGGGAGCAAATGAATACTGGGCTACTGGTTTCGATAAGAATTACTATACTCAGGGCGTAAATGACTGCCTGGAGTGCGTCAATGATTCCATGAGTGACCTGGAAAAGATTGTTGCAGTTCACGAGTGGATAGTACTTAACTGTACATATGATTTTGATTCGCTTGAGAAGGAAGAGAATGGAACGCTGACAGATATGTCATGCTTTTCGTCATACGGAGTATTCGGGAAGGGAACAGCTGTGTGTCAGGGATATGCCATGGCCTATAAGCTGATAATGAACTGCCTGGGTATCGAGTGTTACTACGTAACCAATTCAGGTCATGGATGGAATCTTGTTAAGCTTGACGGAAAGTATTATCACGTTGACACAACCTGGGATGATCCAAAAATATATGGCGCAGAGGGAACCTATGCTCAGAAGTATGGTTATGTGGGACATGAAAACCTGCTTAGAAGTGACGCAGGCATAAAGAGCACAAACCATAATAATTACACAATAAATGGAATGAAGGAACAGAATGTAGCCACCTCTACTAAATATGACAGCTATTTCTGGCAGTCGTCGGATTCCAGACTTGTTGGAACTGGATCAGGCTGGCTGTATGTGGACAGTTCAAATAAGTTAATAGGAAGCTTTAATCGCAGTACTGGGAGCAGTACGACGGTAAAAACTCTGTCGACTTGGCCCATAAAGGGTACAAACAAATACTATGATTTTGCCTTTTCAATGCTGGCGGAAAAAAATGGAGTCGTGTACTACAGTACGCCAAACAATATCATCTCCATGGACAAGAATGGAAACAATTCAAAGACTGTATACACAAACACCAGCAGTACGGATACTATATGGGGATTCATTATTGAGAATGGAAAATTCATTATCGATTTGAGTAATAAACCAAGTGATGCTTGCGATGGGATAGAAATTACCATCACGGGGGCAGGGACAACTCCGCCAACGGAATTGATTCTTGATGTGAAGGACCTGACTCTGGTGACGGGTGACACATGGGATCTGTATTACAGCTATTATCCAAGTTATGCAACAGAACCGAAGGTGTCGTATTCAAGCAATAATACAAGCGTGGCAACAGTAAATTCATCAGGAACCATCAGTGCTGTTTCGAAGGGAACGGCAACAATAACCGCCTCCACTGGATCATTGTCAGATACTGTCAAAGTAACTGTTGTTGATATCACCCCGAAGCCTACTGCAGCTGTGTCAATTGATGGAGGGACAGCCTTCTTCACAGCTGACGATGGTGGATCATATTCCTGCGATAAGGCAAAGAGCACAGAGGTCACACTGCAGGATAGCGTCAGCAATGCAGTGATATATTACACGACAGACGGTACAGAGCCTGACGAAAGTTCTGACGTATATTCTGCTCCAATCAGAATTGATGGAAATAAAGAAGAAATCACAATAAAGTATATGGCTGTATCCGATGGCCTGCCACAGTCTGAAACAGCTGAAATAACCATACAGATGGTTGATTGTACTCTTAAGGTTTCCAAGGGTGACTTTGAGATGGATAACAAATCGACGGTTGACATCGAGATAACGAAACTGCCCGAACTACTATCTTACTCCGATATTTCCATAAGTGCTGATGAGGAGTATCTGGAAGCTAATACGGATGATATTGATGATGGAGTGATACATGTAAAGGCACTAAAAAAAGGAGACACCGAGCTTGAGTTCTATTGCAGTCCATGTACTGTGGGAACCACCGAAATCACTCTGAAGATAACGATTATTCCGGCAAAAATCCCAGTAAGATTTTATGACCCCTACGGCAATCTCATTGACGAGCAGAAGGTTGATGAGGAGTGCGGGGCAACTGAACCGCAATTCCGCGTTCCTGTTGGATATGAGTTTAACGGTTGGGATACGACCTTTGATTACATTACAGACGTGACTGAGGTGCATGCAAAACCTTATCTTTTGAAAAATTATTCAATTACATATCTGGGACTGCCCAATGACTCAGATTATATACCATCAGCACTGTCATATACTATCGAGGATGAAGTGGTACTCCTGCCTGCGGCTGATAAGGATGTTACACATATTTTTTCTGGATGGAACACCAAGGAAAACGGAAGCGGAGCGGAGATCGACATTATTCGAAAGGGAAGCTATGGCGATATTGTGGTGTATGCGCAGTATGAGTATATTGGCGGTCTGAGAATAGATCCGATTGCGGACAGATACTATACTGGGAAAAAAATTAAGCCAGAAGTCGTTGTCAGATATGATGACCGAGTTCTCAAAGAAGGCAAGGACTATAAGGTTAAGTACAGTAACAACAAGAAGCCAGGAACGGCTACAGTTACAATCAAGGGTAAGGGTTCATATACTGGAAAGGATACGACGACCTTCAACATTTTTGATGGTGCCATACCGGCTGGAGATATCTCGTCTGCGGAGGTATCGCTCAGTAACTGTGTCTTTAATGGTACGGAGCAGCTTGCTAATGAGGATGCTCAGCTCACACTGAAGGTTGATGGAATCACAAGGACACTTCTTAAGGGTGAGGATTATGTCATTGATTCCCATACTGATAATATCAATGCAGGAAGGGCATTTATTGTATACAGAGGAATCGGTGATTACTGTGGTGAGCTTGTCAAGACATACAGAATATCATCCTATGATATTGGTGGAAGCATGGTGAAAATCCATGACCTGGACGAGCAGCCATATGAGAAGGACGGCAGTACACCTGATGTGAAAATCTCGTTTGTTGACGGAAATGGTGATGAGATAATTCTGAAGAGGGGAATTGATTACACACTGAGTTTTTCAAAAAACAAGAAAGTGTCAAAGCGTGGTAGAATTACAATTCAGGGTAAGGGCAACTTTGCTGGAAAACTTAAAAACAAGGTATATTTTGATATAACAAAATCGAGTCTCCAGAATCTTCCCGCCCAGAACTGCGTTGGTTACGATATTTTTGCAACGGGAATAGCTGGAGGATATAAGACGCGTGTTGAAATAACAGATACAAATGGTAAGAAGCTGTCGTCTAAATCAGATTATAAATTGACAAACCGCTATTACAACAGTGAAGGGCAGCTTCTGACTTCAGAGTATATCCCCGTTGTTGGTGATACGCTGTATGCTGAAGTCGAGGGCAAGGGAAACTATACGGATTCAATTAAAGTATCATACAGGGTAGTATCTAGCACAAATAATATTGGCGCTGCATCAATATCGCTGAGGAGAGGACTAAGAAAGGAGTACACTGGAAACAGAGTAAGACTTCTACCAGATGAGATTACAGTATCTTTAGGTGGAAAAGAACTCTCCTACGGGGAAGATTTCAAAATCATCTATGCGAATAATCTCAACAAGGGCAAGGCGACGGCAACAATTGTTGGAATCGGAGAATATGGCGGAAGGAAGAGCGTCAGATTCAAAATTGAGCCGATGAGGATAAAGTGGGAAGATTAACCGGAAGAGTAATGGGAAAAGTGTTTAGTTTCAAATTTTTCCCGCAGGTGTTATACTAAAGTTTATGAGAATGAAAGCATATGGAAAAATTAATCTTGGACTTGACGTAGTGCGCCGTAGGGAAGATGGGTATCACGAGGTCAGGATGATAATGCAGACAGTGGGAATACACGACAGGCTGGACCTTACGGAGAAGGACGAGCCGGGAATCACTGTCAGGACGAATGTGTCCTTCCTGCCCTGTGATGAGAACAATCTTGTGTATAAGGCGGCAAAGCTCCTGATGGAAGAGTTTGACGTGAAGAAGGGGCTGGACATTTATCTTGACAAGCATATTCCGGTCGCTGCGGGAATGGCAGGCGGAAGTACAGATGCTGCGGCTGTTCTTGTTGGGGTGAACAGGATGTTCTCGCTGGGTCTTTCCCAAAAGGAACTGATGGAGCGCGGGGTAAAAATTGGAGCGGATGTTCCCTACTGCATCATGCGCGGTACGGCCCTTTCAGAAGGAATCGGTGAGATACTGACACCACTTCCGCCCATGGTTGAGTGCCCGATTATTGTGGCTAAGCCTGCGATAAGCGTCTCGACCAAGTTTGTGTATGAGAACCTTCATGCCAACGAGCTCGAGTATCATCCTGACATCGACGGCATGGCGGAAGCAATAAAGCGCGGTGATTTAAAGGGCGTGGTTGACAGGCTCGGGAATGTACTTGAGACAGTGACTGCCACAAAGTACCCTGTGATAGAAGAGATAAAGGCATATCTGATGGAGCGCGGAGCACTAGGGGCACTGATGAGTGGAAGCGGACCCACAGTATTTGCCATTTTTGATAACGAGGAGACTGCAGAGAAGGCATTCGAGGATTTGAAGAATGTCGGACTTGCAAGACAGGTATTTTTAACAGGGGTTAAAAATTGTGGAAAGAGACTTTTTTAGAGAGACAATGCAGAAATATTCCAATGAACCGCTGAGGGAGATGGTTCTAATGACCCTGCGCCGGGCAATTCTCCTTGGCAGACTCAGGCCTGGGGAGCGCCTGATGGAGATTCATCTGTCGGAGCTTCTGGGTGTCAGCAGAACCCCTGTGAGGGAGGCCATTCGCCAGCTGGAGACAGAGGGCCTGGTTATCATGGTTCCCAGGCATGGAGCATATGTCAACAGTATCACTGAAAAGAGTGTCCTGGATGTACTAGAGGTGAGGCGTGCGCTTGAAGGTCTGGCGGCATCGAGAGCGTCGAGGAGAATTACGGCCGAAGAGCTGTCAAAGCTTAAGGTGGCATACGAGAAGTATGAGAGGCTCGTGGATAGTGGAAATGCAACTCCAGAGGAGATTGTGGAGGCTGACATTGAGTTTCATGAGATAATACTTCTTGCGACAGAGAATGATAAGCTCATTTCAATAATGAACAATCTGGCAGACCAGCTCTGCCGCTACAGATATGAGTACATCAAGGAGAGCGAGAATCATACCACTATCATTGGGGAGCACAGGCTGATTTATAAGGCTCTTGAGGAGCAGAATGAAGACGAGGCTGTTAGAATGACACAGGTTCACGTCGACAGTCAGGCGGATGCTGTGATAAGACAGCTTAAAAGGATTTCGGAATAAAAGAAATTCGGAATACTCAAAAGAATTTCGAAATAGAAGAATTTCAGGAGATAGACTGATGGATAAATACGCACCTATTGGTGTATTTGACTCTGGTGTAGGCGGTCTGACCGTCGCCAGGGAGATAATGAAACAGATGCCGAACGAGAGAGTCGTGTACTTTGGCGATACGGCAAGAGTTCCATACGGAAGCAAGTCGAAGGAGACGGTAACAAGGTTCTCATGGCAGATAGTGAGGTTCCTTCAGGAGCAGCAGGTTAAGGCGATTGTTATTGCCTGTAATACGGCAAGCGCGATTGCACTTCCTGAGATTGAGGGTGAGATTGACATCCCAATCATTGGAGTTGTAAAGCCTGGAGCCAAGGCGGCATCGTCATCAACAAGGAATGGCAAGATTGGAGTAATTGCGACAGACGCAACCATCCACAGTAAGATATACAGCAGATATATTAAGGATATGAGACCCGGTGCAGATATTCTTGGTAAGGCCTGTCCGCTCTTTGTTCCCCTCGTGGAGGAGGGACTCATTGAGGATCCGGTCACGGATGAGATAGCGCGCCGCTACCTGTCAGAGCTTATAGAGACAGGAATAGATACTCTGATAATGGGATGCACCCACTACCCGCTTCTTAGGAAGACACTTCAGAAGACAATGGGAGATGATGTAGTGCTTGTGGATCCTGCCTATGAGACCGCGAAGGAGTGCAGGCAGATGCTCGCCGACATGAACCTCCTGAATGACACTGAGCCGCAGCTGGGGGATAATCCCTACAGATTTTTTGTCAGTGATGAAGCTGACAAGTTCAAGAACATAGCAAACACCATTCTTCCCTACGGAATCCTTGGGGCGAAGAAGATTGATATTGACGAGTACTAAGGAGTAATTTTATGGAAAAAGAAGTGTTTGTGTCAGTATGCGGAACGCAGTACGACGGCACGGGCGAGGCCAACCCTATTGAGGTAATCACGCCGGGAACCTATGCACTTAGAAATAACAAGCACTTCGTCCTCTATGAGGAAATCATGGAAGGGACCGACAGTGTGACGAAGAACACCCTCAAGGTCAGTGACAAGGAAGTGTCGCTGAAGAGGACTGGTGCCACCAATGTCCATATGATCTTCAGCACAGAGAATAAGACCTCGGCCAACTATACGACACCGTTTGGCAACCTGCTTATCGGAGTCGATACGAAGTCCATAAAGGTGGAAGAGACTGAGGAAAAAATATCTGTGGCAGTGGACTATGCGCTGGATGTTAATTATGAATTTCTGGCTGACTGTGAGCTTAAAGTGGATATACTCCCAAGGAGCCAGGGTCTGAGTTTGGCTTAAGATATTATCAAAAATAACTTTTGTAAAAAAAGGTGCGTCGCATCGCAATGATGTGACACACCTTTTGTTTTTGAAAATCAAATTACTTAAGGGGCTTAGCTCCTGCCTTCTCCTGAAGCTTCTCAATAGCTTCCTTGAGCTTGCTCTTCTTCTTGGCAGTTGCCGTAGCAGGTGCTACAGTTCCGCGGATTCCCTTTACATCAAGGATGTAGATGCCGGCAACAGTTGCCTTAACTTCCTTCTTGGTGGGAATCAGGTCAAAAACCTTCTCATCTGCAACAAGATTCATCATCTGTGGTCCGACCTTGGCCTTTACGATGGGAAGCTTGGAGCCTCTTAAATACCAGGGAGTCTGGTCAATGATGAGCTGTGGAAGACCTGACTCTTTCATCTTCATTCGCTTCTTGTCGATGATCAGCATACTGACTGTTTGCTTAGCTGACTGAAGGGCTTCTTCCTGTTCTGCCTGCTTCTTCTGAGCCCTCTTGCCCATGAAGTAAAGGGCAACTGCAACAGCAACGAGAATCAGAAGTATAATAAGTAATACTATTGTAAGTGTCTTCAATTGATTATCCTCCAATATATTTATTGAACAAAAAAATGTTACCATTATTTCTGTGAAAATGCAATGAAAAGCGAAGCAACGGTACTGTAATATTTTCTGGATTTATGGTATAACGTTAATAAGTATGTCTATATGGGCGATACCATATAAATCATTTGGAGGAATATTATGAAAAAGAAATTTATCTGTATGGTTGCAGCCAGTGTTGCTGCATTAGTAATGCTGACAGGCTGTGGAAATTCAGATGCATCCGCCGGCGCGACAGATGCCGCAGGAACAACAGATGCAGCCAAGGCGACTGAAGCAGAGAGCGGAACAACTGTTGCAGGAACCATGAGCACTATCAAGGCAGCAGACTACGTCACCCTCGGTGAGTACAAGGGGCTGCCCGTTGATTATAATATTGTGGATCCCACAGACGAGGATGTTGAAGAGCAGATTAAGACGAATCTTGCCAGCAGGGCCACTGAGAGTGAGGTTACAGGAAGACCTGTACAGACAGGCGATATAGTAAATATCAATTATGTTGGTAAGAAGGACGGCGTTGCATTCGAAGGTGGCACAAGTCCTGAGAGCGGATACGACCTGACAATCGGATCTGGACAGTTCATCCCTGGTTTTGAGGATGGACTCATCGGAGCCAAGATTGGCCAGACACTGGACCTTGACCTTACATTCCCTGAGAATTATGGAAGTCAGGAGCTTGCAGGCGCCGCAGTAGTGTTTACGGTTACGGTTAATTCAATCAAAGAGAAGGTAACTCCTGAGCTTACAGACGCACTTGTCGCTGAGCTTGATGACAGCTGTAAGACAGTAGATGATTACAGGAACAAGGTAAAGGAGGACCTGGCTAACCAGAATATGAGTTCAGCTGTGAGTCAGGCAAAGAATTCACTTGTGAACCAGGTAATCGAGAATGCAACCTTCAAGGAGATTCCTACAGAGATTATTGATGAGCAGGCTGAGTTCAGGAAGATGGATGCCGAGCGCTATGCACAGAATTACGGAACCACGCTTGAGATTTTTGTGACACAGGGACTTGGCGAGACAATGGAGCAGTTTGAGGCTGAGTGCAGGGAGTACGCAGAGGAGACAGCTAAGGAAATGCTGGTTGTGTATGCAATAGCTCAGGCAGAGGGCATCGAGCTTACTGATGACGAAGCCAAGGAAGCAGCAGATCCTTATCTTGCATCCTTCCAGGTTACAAGTTTTGATGAACTTAAGGATACAGCTGACGGAAAGTATTTTGTTCAGTTCCTTCAGGAGGATAAGGTAACAGAGTGGCTGTTTGATAATGCAAAGCTTAGCGAATAGAAAGCAGATTGTTTGAATTTTTGATATGACATATTTTTTACAAGGGAAAAATAGAATATTGAAAGCACTGCTGTGCCTCGTGATGGCTGTGGTTGTGGTAATGACCACGGCGGAGCCTGCTATTGCGGCGACTAAGGCCGAGCTTCAGAAGAAAAAGAACGAGGCGGAGAAACAGCTGAATTCTGCCAATGAAGCGGCTGAGGAAATTGCTGAAGAGAAGGAACAGGCCGAGGCTGAGGTTGAGGAGATTGACCAGCAGCTGGTTGAACTGCTTGCCACCATGGACATCCTCGAGGATGAGCTTGCTGCGAAGAAGGTTCAGGTTGAGGAGTCACAGGCTGCCTATGAAGAGGCTAAGGCAGAAGAAGAGAAGCAGTATGAGGCCATGAAGAAGAGAATCCAGTTTATGTATAAGCAGGGCGATTCCAACTACATGGAACTTATCATGGGCTCAACAGGACTTGCGGACGCCATCAACAAGGCTGATTTTGCAGAGAAGGTATACGATTACGACAGGGAACTTCTCGAGAAGTATGCACAGGCTAAGGAAGAGGCAGCAAGACTTCATGAGCAGCTTGAGAACGAGCAGGCTGAGCTTGAAGGAATGCAGGTTGAGTACCAGGAAGAGCAGGCTGAGCTCGAAAAGACGCTTTCGGAGAAGAAGGCAGTTGTCGAGAACTTTGATGATAAGTTAGCGAAGGCAAGGCAGGAAGCCAAGAAGTATGAGGCCCAGATTAAGGAGGCCAATACTGAGATTGCCAAGATAGCAGCAGCTGAGAAGGCTGCAAGGGAGAAGGCCGCAAGAGAGGCCAAGGCGAAGGCGGAAGCGGCTGCCAAGGCCAAGGCAGAGGCGGAAGCCAAGGCGAAGGCAGATGCCGAAGCGGCTCAGTCAAATAATAAGAAGGACGATTCCGGCCAGTACGCAAACGAGGAGGAGGGAAGCTACAGCTCAGCTCCTGTAAGCTCTGGTAGTGGCAAGGGTTCCGACATAGCAAATTATGCATGCAAGTTCATTGGTAATCCCTATGTTTCAGGTGGAACATCGCTTACAAACGGAACAGACTGCTCGGGATTCACGATGTCAGTATACAGTCATTTTGGAATCAGTATTCCACGTACCTCATCACAGCAGCTCAGTGCCGGAAGAGGCGTTTCGTATTCTGAGGCACAGCCCGGAGATATCATGTGCTACGCTGGACACGTGGGAATCTATATCGGTAACGGAATGATTGTTCATGCGTCGACTCCTGCAACAGGAATTAAGACAACAATAGCAACCTACAGACCTATTCTTTCGGTTCGAAGAATAATCAACTGATAAACAGCCGTGTGGACTTACGGAGAACCACACGGGGAACGGGGGAAAGATGGATATTAAAACTGCCCTTATTATTGCACATACTCTGGGAGCATCCGACGTGCACTTTTCTGTAGGACGACCTATCATCGTCCGTCTCGATGGAGTGCTCATGTCCTTTGAGGAAGCCTACAACAAGCTTGATGGACATGACATGGACAGGATAAATAAGCTTAACGAGAAGTGCCGAGGGATGATGGGTTCTGACTTTATGAGCTCTGCTTTTGACGTATACCGTGGAAGGCTCATGCCATCGGACACATCCTACATGATAATGCCCATGCTTGACGAGAAGCACACGCAGGATGTCGAGGAGTTTGGTGAGACAGACCTCTCTTACTCAATTGACGGCGTAGGACGTTTCAGACTTAATGTGTTCAGGTCAAGAGGTTCAGTTGCAGCGGCCATGAGACTTCTGCCCTACGACATTCCTTCACCTGAGAGCCTCGGACTTCCCCAGGCTGTCATCGACATGACGAAGAAGAAGAGAGGACTTGTCCTTGTTACAGGACCTACCGGCTCTGGTAAGTCGACAACGCTGGCCTCTCTCATTAATGTTATCAACCAGACCTCCAATGCACATATCATTACTCTTGAGGATCCTATTGAGTATCTTCACAGAAGTAATAAATGTATTGTCAATCAGAGAGAGATTGGTCTTGATACCATGGGATATGGTCCTGCACTGCGTGCAGCCCTAAGACAGGATCCAGACATCATCCTGCTTGGAGAGATGAGAGACCTCGACACCATTTCAACCGCAGTTACTGCAGCAGAAACAGGACACCTCGTATTCTCGACCCTGCATACAATCGGAGCAGCATCGACAATTGACAGAATTGTTGACGTGTTCCCGCCTCATCAGCAGGAGCAGATCAGAATCCAGCTGGCGACAGTGCTTGAGTGCGTATGTTCTCAGCAGCTCCTTCCCACATCAGATGTGGAAGGCGGCCGAGTAGGTGCCTTTGAGGTAATGATTGCGAACCCTGCAATCAGGAACCTGATAAGGGAAGGCAAGACCTTCCAGATTCCTTCGATGATGCAGACCAACAGAATGGCTGGAATGATCACAATGGACGACACGCTGTTCGAACTCTGGAAGTCACAGCGTATCAGCAAGGACACAGCCCTTGATTTCTGTCAGGACTATGCATACATGACAAGGAAACTTGGCCGAGTATAAGGGGAATTGTGTGAAAAAAGTGCTATGCACTTTTTCTCATGCGGGAAAGGTGAGATGGTATGGACGATAAGACTGCAAGACTTGTAGAAATACTGAAGAACAGCAACAATATAGTTTTTTTCGGCGGAGCAGGCGTGTCAACAGCAAGCGGCATCCCTGATTTCAGAAGCAGCAATGGTCTGTGGAATCAGAAGCTGAACAAGCAGTTCTCACCCGAGGAGCTCGTAAGCCATACGATGTACATGAGATACCCTGAAGAATTTTTCGAGTTTTATAAGGACAAGCTCATCTACCCTGAGGCTAAGCCTAATGCAGCACACATCGCACTCGCAAAGCTCGAGGAGATGGGTAAGCTCAAGGCAGTTGTGACTCAGAATATTGATGGACTTCATCAGAGTGCCGGTTCAAAGGTAGTCTTTGAACTCCACGGTTCCGTGCTGAGGAACTACTGCGAGTCCTGCCACGCATTCTATGATGAGAAGTTTGTTCTCGCGTCAGAGGGGATCCCCACCTGCGAGAAGTGTGGCGGAAGGGTCAAGCCTGACGTTGTGCTCTATGAGGAGGGCCTCGACAATGACATCATTGAGGGTGCAGTGAATGCAATTGTAAATGCAGACACACTCATTATTGGTGGAACCTCCCTTGTTGTATATCCTGCAGCTGGGCTTATCAGATACTTCACGGGAAGGAATCTTGTCCTCATCAATAAGTCTGCTACTTCAGCTGACAAGAATGCAGACCTTGCAATTAACGACGATATAGCAAAGGTTCTCGGCGAAGCCGTCGAAGCACTTAAATAATACGGAAACAGGAGACGCGTAGTTGGCGAAGTCGGTTAGTATAAAGAGACGAATTGTAATAGAGATAATACTCAGTCTGTGTATCGGACTGGGTATTTTTGTTCTGTTTTTCGGCTGGACTCCGCTTAATGTGACGAACGAGGAATGGATATTCCAGCACAGCGGCGATCTGACGGAGCATTATCTGGGGTGGTGCTACTTCAGAGCCAGCAAGTGGCTGCTTCCCATCGGAACCGTCCAGAATATCGCGTGGCCGGATAATATCTCGGTAATATATGTGGACTGCATCCCGTGGATGGCAATATTTTTTAAGATATTATCACCGATTCTGCCCGCAACCTTCCAGTATATGGGTATCTATGTGCTGCTTTGCTTTGTTCTGCAGATATTTATCGGCATGGAGATTACAGGAACCCTGCTGAAAAAATATGAAATCGAATGGAACCGCAATATTGTAGTTCTTGGCGGTGCATTATTTGGACTCTCGGCACCCATGATTTTCAGGATGTTCTACCATACGGCGCTGTCGGGACATCACGTACTGCTGCTGATGATACTGCTGTGGCTTAAAAGAAAGGAGATTTCCTTCACGAAGGAGTGCGCATTCCTGTTTCTGCTTGGCGGACTCAACACAGCGACACACCTCTTCTTTGTTCCTATTGCGGGAGTGCTTCTGATAGGACTTGTGCTGACTGAGCTGCTTAACGGAAGAATGAAGCTATGGCAGGCGGGAACGACCATATTTTCATACATACTTGGAGCGCTTTTCGTATTCACGAACCTTGGAGGCTTCGGGGGCAGCTTCAACCCCTCAGGCTGGGGAGCCGGATACTATAGCGCAAACCTGAATACATATATTAACCCTATGGACTGGAGCGTCTTCCTTCCGTCCCTTCCCACCGTTACAGACGGACAGTACGAAGGCTTTTCGTATCTGGGATTTGGATGGATAGTGCTGATAATCGCCGCGCTGACCCTGCTGGTGAAAAGCTATAAGAGAGTTGATAAGCGCAGGTTTGTCCTTTATGCAGTGAGCGTGCTGATTCTCGTAATTATGAGCCTGCTTTCGGCGGCGGGCACGGTGATTGGCTACAATGATAAGATGATCTGGGAGAATGTTCCCTACCCCGCACCGATACTGCTGCTTCTCAATATTTTCAGGTCCCACGGGCGATTTGCCTGGGCCGCGCATTATATCTTCCCGGTTATGGCACTAAGAGTCATATTTTTTGCCATGAGCGAGAGCGCACAGGACAGGAAGAAGATGAGGTACATGGAAGCGCTTCTCGGTATCTGTTTCATTCTTCAGCTGGTGGATTTCAGGTATCAGCACCACATGGGAGACGACTGGAAGAACCCATATGAGAAATATATGGTCTCCACCGACGTGTGGGAAATGGTTTCGCAGAAGGCGAAGCACATCAGATACCTGCCCGATGGCCTTGATTACTCGCAGCATAACAGGATGTTTGAGCTGGCGGACTTTGCCCTGGACCATGGGATGACCATGGACAATTATTACTACGCAAGGCCGCGTGATGAGTATGTTACTTTTCAGCAGGCCTGCATGCGCAAGGGGCTTGACGAAGGCGTGGTATATGACAGCCAGGTGCTGATATTTGACGATGTGTTCGAGCCGATGGAGCATGACTGGAACCTGTACTATTACAGCATCGATACCTTCATTGTAGGACTTAACGAGCCACTGACAGGCGTCCCTGAGATAATGTACGAAGAAGGAATCCCGATACCGCTTGCAATAGAGAGGAACCTGTCTTCAGCAAAAATTCTGGAGGACGGCAACGTATTACTTGAGGGTGGTGGTTACACGAGAGGTCCCGAGTGGACGATCGGAGAGGGTCACTACGAACTGACACTGAGCGGAATAGACATCGGTGACGTGATACTGTCGGAGGAAGAGCACCTCAGTTACGTGGAATGCATGGAGCAGAAGGACTCGCTGGTCGTATATGAGTTTGACCTCGAGGACCTGCATCAGGGCGTCAATATCGAGCTCGTGAACTCCGGAAGGGACGATGCGATATTAAGTAAGGCACTGCTTCGAAAAATATGGTAAACTGTAGGTTATGAGTAAAAAGATATCGGTGATAGTTCCTGTCTACAACGTGGATGAGGGCTATCTTGAAAAATGTATAGAGAGCGTCCTTGGGCAGGATTACAGTGATGTCGAGCTGTTGCTGATTGACGACGGTTCCACAAATGGAGCCCCGGCAATCTGCGACAGGTTTGCCAAGGAGGATGAGAGGGTAATAAGCCTTCACCAGGAGAACGCAGGTGTGAGCGTGGCGAGAAATAATGGACTTGACCATGCTACTGGCGATTACATAGTTTTTGTGGACGGCGATGATTATCTGTCAGACGGTGCATTCACGGATATAATGAAGCACGCTGACAAGGAAGAGTATGATATCCTATTTTTTGGCTATTGTACCAACTACACCAACCGCGAGATTAACAGGGTGATGACGGAGCCTGACATGTCCGTGTTTAAGGCAGATGACCTGAGTCTTGCGATACTACAGGGGGATGCGCGCCTCGGAATGGTCGAGGTGGGAGCGCCCTGGGGCAAGCTCATCAGACGCAGCGTCATAGAGGACAACGGCGTAAGGTACACAAAGGGCCTCAAGAAGGGACAGGACACAGTGTTCACGCTGCACCTGCTCATTCATTGCGATAAGATTGGGTACGCACCCGTTGCAGGTTATCACTACAGGATGTCAACGTCATCTATTAGCCACAGGTTCAATGAGAATATCGTGGAAATAATGGAGAAGACACTTGGAGCCTATGAGCAGTATGTAAAGGATGCCGGAAGAGATGAGGTGTTCAAGAGCGCAGTGGACAGGAAGTATTACAAGGTCATCCTCGGTGAGTACTGTGACTTATATTTTATGAACAAGAGAAACCCCAAGTCTGCAGGCGTTTTGAACAGGGAGATGAAGGCACTCACAGAGAGAGAACCCTACAGGACAGCCCTTGGCAACGTAGATACTAAGCGCCTGCATGGACTTGAGAGGATAGAGGTATCCCTCTTAAAGGGCGGTTGCTTTTCACTGCTGCGGATAGAGAAGAAGCTTTTGAATCTCGCGAAATGGATTCTGATAAGAAATTATGACTGAGCTTAAGAAGGCGGTATTCCTTGACAGGGATGGGACCATCAACGTTGACAAGGATTACCTGTATAAAATAGAAGAGTTTGAGTATCTGCCAGGAGTTAAGGACGCGCTTAGGCAGTTCCAGGCAGCGGGCTATGAGCTCATAGTCATCACGAACCAGTCCGGCATCGGAAGAGGATACTACACTGAAGCGGACTTTGAGAAGCTCTGTGACTGGATGCGAGGGGACCTCGCGAAGGACGGAATTGAGCTGTCGGGAATCTATAGCTGTCCGCATCTGCCGGAGGCGCCGGTTGAGAAGTACCGCGTGGCCTGCGACTGCAGGAAGCCGCAGAAGGGATTGTTTATGAGGGCAGTGGCCGAGCATGGACTTGACCTTAAGCAGTGCATAGCTGTCGGGGATAAAATAAGGGATCTGTCAATCTGCGAGGACTGCAGGGAGGGCTACCTTCTCTACCAGGACGAGGCAAGGACAGAGGGAAACATACATTATATAAAGGGAGGCCTGTCAGAGATGGCAGAGCACATCAATGGATAAGAGAGAGCTTACACTCAAAATTGAAAACAGCTTCAGCAATGTCAAGGCGATAGTAATCGGTGATATCATGGTGGACGAGTACATCACAGGAAGAGTTAGGAGGATATCCCCAGAGGCACCTGTGCCGGTTCTCGACTTCAAGGAGAGGAGCCTTCAGGCGGGCGGCGCAAGTAACGTGGCCCACAACATGCAGAGTCTTGGCGCGAGGGTTTCTGTTGTGGGAACGGCAGCCAGGGACACAAATGGAGAGTGGCTTCGCGAGCATTTTGCAGGACTTCAGATAGGCACCGAGGGAATTTTTGCCGAAGGCACAAGACCTACTACAACCAAGGCGAGATATGCTACCAAGGGTCAGCAGCTCCTTCGTGTTGACAACGAGGATGCGAGGGGAATCACAGAGGAAACTCAGCAGAAGATACTTGATTATCTTGGAAAAAATATAAAGGATTGTAACGTGGTAGTCCTGTCAGACTACTGCAAGGGTGTGTTCGAGGATGAGAACTTTGTGAAGGCTATCATCAGACTCTGCTCAGACAATGGAGTCCTTGTGGGAATCGATTCAAAGAGCAAGGACATCGGAGCCTTCAAGGGTGCGGACTTTGTAAAGCCCAACAACCTTGAGCTTGAGGCGGCTGTCAACATTCGCATCGAGGATGAGGAAAGCCTTGATATGGCGGGCAGGAAATACCTGGAGATGTCAGGTGCCAAGGCTCTCATCGTGACAAGAGGCAGCAAGGGAATATCACTCTTTACTCCTGATAAGGAGCGCGTTGACTTCCCTGCAAGGGACGTGCAGGTGTACGATGTGTGCGGCGCCGGCGACACTGTTATCTCCACAGTCGGAATGGGAATGGCCTGTGACATGGAGCTTGCCGATTCCATCAGGCTTGCGAATCTGGCAGCGGGCGTGGTAATCAGCCGCGTGGGCACAGTTGCAGTTGGAAGAGATGAGCTTATAAGGAGTGTCAATGAGGGATAAGATTGTATCGCTTGAAGCACTGAAAGAAATAACAGAAAAGCTCCAGGCTGAGGGGAAGAAGATTGTCTCCACCAGCGGATGCTTTGATATCATACACGCAGGCCATGTGACCTATCTCGAGCAGGCAAAGGATAAGGGTGACATACTTGTGCTCCTTCTCAACACTGATGCCTCAGTGAGAGGACTCAAAGGGCCCGAGCGCCCCATCGTCCCTGAGAATGAGCGGGCGATAGTGATTGCAGGACTTGGCTGCGTGGACTATGTATGTCTGTTTGATGAGTCAACGCCATGTCAGGCACTGTCGGTATTTAAGCCGGATGCCTTCATCAAGGGTGGAGACTATGAGGGCGTGCACATTCCAGAGATGGACACTCTTGCCACGTACGGCGGCCACGTGGAGTACGTGACATTAGTGGATGGCTGCTCGTCGACCAACATTATTGAGAAAATAAAGGGACTTTAGAAAATAGGCGCTTGGAAGTGCCTGGCGCAGAGAAGTGAAGTATGTCGTTATTTAACAGAATCCTTCAGCTCATGATGAAGATACCGGCCCTGCAGAACATAAGGCTGGCATTCTATTTTTTTGACGCTGTCGTATTAAAGTTCATAAAGAAACCGAAGAAGAGCGGTGACAAAAAGAAGGTACTCATCGTATTCCCCTTCGCCCTCGGCGACTGCGTGATGTTCCTATCGAGCGTAGGCTGCATCAGGGACATGTACCCATCTGAGGAGTGGGAGCTTGTGGCGGCGTGCAACGGCCCCTACGCAGAGCTCTTTTCGACATCCTTTGACCGGGTAATTACCTGCAACTTTACCAAGGCCAGCGTCGGACCCAAGGACAGGCGAGAGATGCTTAAGGTCATGCGAAGTGAGTACTTTGATGTGGCTATCGACCCGATAGGAGCCAATGTGTGCTCACCCAACGTCTACGCAACAAACGCCCTCTGCGCGGGGGAGAAGATCGGCGTATTGCTGAAGCAGGACAAGAAGCTCCAGTGTCCCGCCTGGCTTCGAAGGAAGGCCTACGACAGGATTCTCAACATGCCTGACAAGGACGTGCACAAGGTGCGCCACTACTATCAGGTGTTTGAAATGCTCTCTGGGAAAAAATATGAGCCCAGGGTTGCCACTCTCCCTGTTGGAAATACCGTGGAACTGCCGGACAAATATTTTATCGTGTATCCTTCAGCTTCAATTCCAGTGAAGCAGTGGCCTGTCGAGAGATATGCGGCTGTGACGAGGAAGATATACGAAAGGCTTAACTGTCCGCTGGTCATCTGCGGAACTGGCCTTGACAAGGAGATTTCAGAGCAGCTCATAAGACTTGTTCCTGAGATTCCCGTAATCAATATAATTGGTAAGACCTCAGTAATGCAGTTTGTGGAGGTTATTGGAAGGGCGCAGCTGGTTCTCACCAATGACACAAGCGTGTACCACATTGCAGTTGCCACAGGGCGCAGGACCTGCGTCGTGTCGGGAGGATATGTGTACGACACCTTCCTTGACTACCTGCACAACGGCTACGGTGAGTACGTGGAGAGCCACACGAAGGTGGTAGCTCACAAGAGCCCCTGCATGAACTGCGACAACAGCTGTATCCACAAGGTGGAAGTCACTTATCCATGCGTGGAGGAGAATACGGCCGAGGAAGTGCAGAAGGCAGTTGACGAACTGATGGATATGGATAATTAAGGAGAGAATCATGGTAATCGTAACAGGTGGAGCAGGCTTCATCGGAAGCTGCATCGTAAGAGCACTTAACGACAAGGGAATAGAGGACATCATCATCGTGGACAACATCCGCGAGACTGACAAGTGGATGAATATGAGAAACAAGAAGTACCTGGAGTACATCCACAGGGATGATTTTCTTCCCAGACTCTCAGAGTTTGCAGGCAAGGTGACCCACGTAATTCACATGGGAGCATGCTCGGCCACAACAGAGAGAAATTTTGACTTCTTATATAAGAATAATTTCGAATACACGAAGACACTCTGGAGGTTCTGCGCAAGGACAGGAGCAAGCTTCATCTACGCCAGCAGCGCCGCAACCTACGGTGATGGCAGCGAGGGATTCTCTGATGAGGAGGATATCAAGAGGCTTCGTCCCTTAAACGGCTACGGATACTCAAAGCAGCTCTTCGACCTCTGGGTTGAGAAGGAGCTTGCAGCAGGTGAGAGCGTACCGCACCAGCATGTGGGTTTCAAATTTTTTAACGTATATGGACCTAACGAGTACTTCAAGGGAACGATGGCGTCAGTTATCTTCCATACCTTCAACGACGTGAACAGAACTGGAAAGAAGGGCCTGTTCAAGTCCTATAAGGAAGGCTACGAGGATGGCGGACAGCTCCGCGACTTTGTATATGTGAAGGACCTGTGCAAGGTCATCATGTTCATGATTGACAACCCCGAGGTGAGCGGACTGTTCAATCTCGGAACAGGCAAGGCACGCTCCTTCCGCGACCTGGCGCTGGCGACCTTTGCTGCTATGGGTAAGGAACCCAACATCGAGTACATCGAGATGCCCGAGACTCTTCGCGGAAAGTATCAGTACTACACACAGGCAACAATGGACAAGCTCCGCAGGGCGGGCTACACAGAGCCCTTCTACAGCCTCGAGGATGGAGCGAAGGACTACGTCCAGAACTATCTGATGAAGAATTACGAGACTTATTAATATATGAAGCCGCTTATTTCAGTGATAATAACTTCATATAAGAGAGAATACAGCGTGTTTGAGCGTGCTGTGAAGAGTGCGGTTTCTCAAACTTACTCGCCGATTGAGATTATCGTGGTCGACGACAACAGGGAAGATGCCGAGGGGGAAAAATATTCCCAGAGCCTTCTTACTCTCTTAAATGTCTATCCGCAGGTTCAGATATTGAAAACAGAAGGCGGAAGGCATGGGGCCCAGGCCGCAAGGAACACAGGCATCCACAATTCAAAGGGAGAGATACTTGCATTTCTCGATGACGATGACGAGTGGCTTCCTGATAAGCTCACTCTTCAGGCAGAGAAGCTTCTGGCTAACCCGAAAGCAGGCCTCTGCTACGCCGAGGGTTACAGGGTTAACGAGAACTACGAGCCACCCATGGTGAATCTCATCCATGGAAGTGACATGCGGGATAGTGTGACCTACGGCGAGCTGCTTCGCGGTGACTGCATCGGAACTACAAGCCAGGCGATGATCAGGAGAACAGCGCTTGAGAAAGTGGGTGAGTTCGACGAGGACCTGCCTGCGAGACAGGACTACGAGATGTGGATAAGGATAGCGAAGGAATTCGAGATCGTATCCGTGAGAGAGCCTGTATTTAAGAACTATGTCAGCAAGGGCATGAGCCAGATCACGAAGAACTGGGATAAATGTATCGAGGGTCACACCAAGCTCTATGAGAAGCACAGGGCAGACATCGACAAGGACCGCAAGGCAAGATTTAACGTCAGGTTCTATCTGGCGCACTATTATTTTTTCAAAGGGGACAAGGTTACGGGAGTGAGAAAGTACATTTCCGCGTTCTTCACGGCCCCGGAGGAATTCTGGAACAAGGGAATTATCAAGCTCGGACAGATGAGAGATGCATCGAGGGCAAAAAAAGGGACACGATAGGTATTACACTATGACTACTTGGATTGAGGAAATCGTAAACGAGAAGAAAGAGCTGCTTGCAAAAATGGAAGACGGTTATTTTGACTGTGTGACAGCAGCAGGGGAGGTGATGATCAAGTCTCTGGCAGAAGGCCACAAGATCATGACAGCAGGTAATGGTGGAAGCTGTGCCGATGCTCAGCACTTTACCGGTGAGATAGTGGGAAGGTTCCTGATGGAGCGTGAGGCGATGGCGGCTGTGACACTGGGTGTCGACCCATCAGTCACGACGTCCCTTGGCAATGACTTCGGATACGACCAGGTGATTGCGCGCCAGGTGGTCGGCGTGGGACAGAAGGGCGATGTGCTTCTGCTCATCTCCACAAGTGGTAATTCATCGAATCTCATCGAGGCAATTAAGTCTGCGAAGGCTAAGGGGATAACCACCATAGGACTTCTTGGAAAAAACGGCGGAGCTATGAAGGATCTGTGCGACCACGTGATGATCGTGCCCAGCAACAGCACCCCGAGAATCCAGGAAATGCACACATTTACAGTACATTTGCTGTGTCAGATGCTGGAGAGAGAATTAAATTAGAAAGTCAGCGGAATAATCAGAAAAGGATACATTCTTTTGTTGAAAAATATTACCATTTTTCGTTGCAAACCCCTTGCAAAACGGCATTTGGTATGTTAAATTGATATTCCGTGATATATTTTAGCGGCGTTTATCGCTGCAATTCCTTGCTTCCATCATGAATGGAGGCCAGAGACCATAAGGAGGTAAAGACATGAACAAGTACGAATTAGCACTCGTGATCAGCTCAAAGGTCGAAGAAGAAGTTAAGCTTGAGACTCTTGAGAAGGCTAAGGCCCTCATCGAGAGATTTGGCGGAGTAATCACAGATGTTGATGATTGGGGCAAGAAGAGACTTGCTTACGAGATTCAGCACATGAAGGAAGGTTACTACTACTTCATCAAGTTCGACGCAGAGCCTACTGCACCGGCTGAGATTGAAAGCCGTATCCGCATTAGAGAGAACATTCTTCGTTATCTGATCGTGAGTGACGAGGCATAGGAGCCGCAGCCTTTTGATGGCATCGCGGCAGAAAGAGAGCGAATATGAATAAAGTCATCTTAATGGGGCGTTTAACGCGGGACCCTGAGATCCGTTATTCTCAGAATGATAACCAAATGGCAATCGCCAGATATTCACTGGCAGTAGACAGAAGAGGCGGAAGAAATAACCAGAACCAGGATGCGCAGACAGCAGATTTCATTAACTGCGTTACATTTGGTAAGTCCGCTGAATTTGCAGAGAGATATTTCCATAAGGGAATTAAGATAGTAGTTGAGGGTCGTATCCAGACTGGTAGCTATACCAATAAGGAAGGACAGAAAGTATACACAACTGAGGTTGTTGTAGAAAATCAGGAGTTTGCAGAGAGCAAGAGTGCAAGCGATTCTAATTCAGCATCATTTGATGCTGGCTCATACTCAGGCTCTTACAGTGCACCTCAGGCTGCACCTGCAGGCAATAAGCCCGAAGCTGGATTTATCAATGTTCCCGATGGAATTGACGAGGAGCTTCCTTTCGGCTAGAATTCGATTCTAAGCCAAAGCGCTCCGGTTTGATTTTATGAAAGGAGCTTAACAATGGCTTTTACAAAGAGCGAGAAGCCCGATTCTCCAATGAAGAGACGCGGCGGAATCCGTAGAAGAAAAAAGGTTTGTGTATTCTGTGGTAAGGACAGTGAGATCAACTACAAGGATACAAACAAGCTTAAGAGATACGTATCTGAGAGAGGCAAGATCCTCCCCAGAAGAATCACAGGCAACTGTGCAAAGCACCAGAGAGCACTTACTGTTGCAGTTAAGAGAGCTCGCCACGTATCACTTATGCCATACGTACAGGATTAATCGCCTGTAAATAGGCGTTTTTCGAAATCTATTTCAATGATTTGACAACAAATTGACAACAATTTTGCATGCAATAGATGTTGAGAATACGCGATATTACTTTTGTCAAACCTTAAAATAGAGTTTGCATTTCAATGCATCCTTTAGGAACTTGTTCCTGGAGGATGCATTTTTTGTTGTGTTTTGAGACCTGCGTTTTTTGCACAGCTGCGTTATTACTTTCTTTATTTCAAGAACAAAGGAGGAAAAGGAAATGGCAAAAGTAATTGTAATTGCAAATCAGAAGGGTGGTGTCGGAAAGACCACCACAGCAGTTAACCTGGGGATAGGACTTGCGAATGAATTGGAGAACAGTTTGGACTCAGGGAGAGACAGGTACGAAAGTACATCCGACTAACTTATCTGATACCGGACCTGATGAAGCTTGTTGATAATAAGAGGATTCAGATTACAATGGCTGTCGATATTTCATATTTTGAAATTGATATTCAGAAATGGATATATGAGTACATATCAGAAAATGGATTTCTGAAGCAGGAGCAGGTAAATGCAATAAAGAATTACAGGAATATTGATAGTGTTACCCAGACAATGCTCATCAGCATCATGAACGAAGCAATAAGACCAAAGAAAGTATCAGGAACCATATCCATATCCTCAAAGACTCTGGACAAATATTTTGATGCAAGTGTTTCAATCATTCAGCGGGAAAAAATAATATTATCGTTATTGGATAGATGGAGAGCAGAACAGGAGGGGTAGTTATGGGTTTCAATTATTTCTACAGGAATCAGTTGGAGAGATTTGCCTTTGTTCAGATTCCCAGGATAATCATGACTGGGGATGAATTCGCAATGCTTTCAGTTGAAGCTAAAGTATTGTACGGGCTCCTTCTTGATACAATGTGCAGGTCATTAAATAATCAATGGGTTGATGGTATATTTGATATCATGCTTGAGACATTACTGTGTGAACAGGAATACATTATTGTCTCCAGCAATAGATATCCAGCAGAATTCGTTAAATCAAAAATCCTGAGGATCAATATGTCAAACATTGAGTATGTGCTTTCGAGCATGAGGGAAAACAGGGGAAGGATAAGGAATATCCGGAAGTATCTCCTGGCAGCACTGTTCAATTCGCCAAGTACAATGGAGTCATATTATCAGGCGGAGATTAATTGCGTTGAATAGTAAACAGAAAAAAGCCCAAGAGACAACAAGTCGCGTGTAGATGAATTATCATCTGCAAAGACGCTTGCTAAATGTTCCCAGGCTTATGCTGGTACAGTAACAAATACGGATGATACTGTCAACATTGAACGATGTGTGCTTTAAGAAATGAATATGATTCAGAAATCAATGGAAACAGCGTCGAACCAATTTGTGACAAATCCAGAGAGGCTAATTAATAATCTTTCATTTTCACATATTAGGGAAAACCAGTTGTTTGTATCAACATATATGCTTCATCTTCCGGATAAGAAGAAATTGCAAGAATTTGTGTTAAAAGAAATGAAAGAGATGGGAATATAGAAATTCCAAGTTTCTAAATAATAACAAAAAAACTTGAACAATAATACTTCAAATGTTATTATTCAAATATAAATGTTATTAACGGAGGCTGGCACTATGAATAATGAAATAAATAAAACATTTGGAACGGATTTCCAAATTGAGCACATTGAAAAAATAAAAGGCCTTCCAATTTATATGACATCTGGAAGACTTTTCTATTTAGTAAAGGATGATACAGTAAGTTTTATACTTGTAAAAGTATCTGATAATGAAAAATATGGTGTTATTGCATTGAATAAGCAGCGAAAAGCTATAGAGGAAAAGTGTAAACTTCCAGTAGCATTCTGGTTTGATAATTTATCAAAATACCAGCGGGATTCACTTATAGGCCATAAGATTCCTTTTGTAGCAGATGGAATTCAGATGTATCTTCCTTTTCTTGGAGTGGCCATTCAAAATAAATTTAGGAATAAAAGTGAAGTGAAAGCTGATAAAATGATGCCGATTACTCAAAGTTTGTTATTGCATTTAATATATAATTGCAACGGAAAAAGAGTGATGAAAAAGGAGGCGGCTGAATTTTTAGGCGTAACAAAAACATCTATTACGAGAGCGAGTGCGCAACTTGAGAAGATGGGATTGATTAGGCAGGAAATGTCAGGTAAAGAGTATTATATGTGGACTGAAATCTTTGGCTATGATTTGTTTATTTATGCTAAGGATTATTTGATAAATCCTGTTCAGACGATTATTGTTACTGAGAGTAATGAGTTGGTTGATTCCATGCCGGTAACAGGTGAAACAGCGTTGGCAGAATATTCAATGATTAATCCATCAAAAATAAAAAATGTCGCTATGGATAAATCTATGGCTAAAAATTATGTGTTTGAAGAACGAGACGAGAGATGGGAAGTTAATACAGAATTGGTAAGACTTGAACTTTGGAAGTATGATCCAATGTTGTTTGCAAAAGAGAATAAAGTTGATCCAATCTCATTGTATATGACGCTGACTGGCACGGAAGATGAAAGATTAGAAGAGGCTTTGGAAGAAATGATGGAGGCATATAAATGGTAGTAGGAATGGATTCTTTTAGAAAAAAATTTAAGGATTATCCGGGATGCTATACAGTTATCGGTGGAACTGCATGTGATATTCTTATGACGGAAGCCGATATGGGTTTTAGAGCAACTAAGGATATCGACATAATTTTGATATTAGAAGATAAGTATCGAGATTTTGCCAAAACATTTTGGGAGTATGTAAAAGAAGGCGGATATAAATGTGGCTGGAAAAATAGCGATAAAATGCATTTTTACAGGTTTACAGAGCCCAAAGCAGGATATCCGTTCATGATAGAACTATTTTCAAGAAAGCCAGGGTACCATTTAGAAATATCGGAAGGAATAATCCCCATTCATATTGATGATGATATATCAAGTCTTTCGGCAATTTTACTCAATGATGATTTTTATTCTTTTATGATTGAAGGAAAAACAATCGTTAATGAGGTAAGTGTACTTGGAACTGAATATTTAATTCCTTTTAAAATGTTTGCATGGCTTGACTTAAAGAAAAGAAAAAGCAATGGCGAACATGTTAATGAACGTGATTTGAAGAAACATAAATATGATGTTTTTAGATTACTGCAGATTGTTACAGATGATGCAAGAATTGAAACAAGGGGAATGGTAAAAGAATGTATTGATGAATTTCTTAATGACATTCTTCTTGAAAACATAAATTTGAATCAGATAGGCCTAGAATTTGATATAGAGGAGGGAATTAGCTTCCTTAAAGAATTGTATATGGTGGGATAGAAATCAAATTCCAATAAGTTTCATAATTAAAGATATTTGGATTTTATCAGTAAAATTAAGGATTAGCAGTAGGAATGTTGATTGTTGGTCTAATTATGTCAAGTCGCTATGGCGCAAAAGTTAGAGCGTTCAAGCAAAGAATATTTATGAAAAACAATATGTAAATGAACGTTAATTGTAATTTTCACGATACAATCATTTGGCAATGTATCAAGGCGGATTAATGAATGAATTGGTATAGAGAAAATAAAGAGGAATGGAAAGAAATAATAGAGACCGTGACAAGAGAACTTGGCAGAACAGAGATAATGGTTGAAAAGGATACTATACAGTATTTAATGCGAAAAGAAATATAGACACGATAATATATGGTTAATATTCTAATTTCATTGACGATGGAGGTTTCAAATAGAGTGGAGATTATATATAAGAGATTAACAGAAAAAGAATTAGATGCATTTATACAGATGAGGATAGACCAACTTTGCGAAGAAGGGGCAACAGAAGATATTGATTTGTGTCCTGCTCTGAAAGATTATTATAAAAGACATATGTCAGATGGAACCTTTGTATCGTGGTTAGCAATGGACGGAGATAAAATTATAGGTACAAGTGGAATGTCTTTTGTTGAAAAGCCACCATATTTCGGCTGTCCTTCTGGAAGAATAGGTTTGCTTTCCAGCATGTTCACTAATCCAAACTACAGGAGAAAAGGTATAGCAAAGGAATTGCTTTCGCGAGTGATAAATGAAGCAAAAGAATATGGTTGCGGCACTGTTCAGATTACTGCATCAGATATGGGAGTAAAGCTATATGCTGATTTTGGATTTAAGCATAATGGAAACTTTATGCATTATAAATTATAGTATTATTCCTATTTCATGAAATGAGAGGAAAAGTGTATGGAATATAGAGAAGTATCATAATTCCTTAGAAACGATAAAAATATCACAGTTGCGGAACTTTCGGAAGTAAGTAATAAATCGGAGGTTAACATGAATTACATAATAAGAAACTTAAAACAAGAAGAAATCATCATTAGCTGTTCAAAAGCAGAATTATGCAGTGAGAATGTATAAAAATGTGGGATTTGAAATAGTTGATGAAAACGAAGAAGAATACATAATGGTTTGCCAGTTGTAGTGGTACATAGCATTCTTATTGTTGGTGACGCTGCATTGGCCCTTAAATATGAATATGAAAGATCAACTGTCGATATAGATATATGTTTTAGAGAACAGAATAAGTTTTATGCTTGTTGTGAAAGGACGGCGGTTAGTCACCGCCTCCCACTCGATTGAAAAAGAACTTGATAATCACTATTTGGCGAAATATAATGTAAACACAAGCTATAAATCGCCAAAATATGATACTGCACACTCGATACGGCGATTTATGCATGAAAATTATGTGTTTGAGGTAATTAGATGAAAATTGTTGGCAGAAAAAATGAAAAAGATGGACTTATGCAATGTCTGCTTTCCAAACGTCCAGAATTTGTTGTTGTCTATGGAAGAAGGAGAGTTGGAAAAACTTATTTGGTTAGAGAATTCTTTAACAGAAGTTTTTCTTTTTACGCTACTGGTTTGACTTCTGAAAAAACAAAAGGACAGCTGAGAGGCTTCACTGCTAGTCTAGATGAATATGGGCATGAAGAAAAGAGTATTCCAAAGGACTGGTTTGAAGCCTTTTCAAGGTTAAAGGAACTTCTTGAAAGTGATAATGTATACCGTGAGCCAATAAACAATAAAAGAGTAGTATTTTTGGATGAACTACCTTGGATGGATACAGCAAAATCTGATTTTAAGAGTGCTTTGGATTACTTTTGGAACAGCTGGGCTTCAGCACAAGAGGATCTTGTTCTGATTGTCTGCGGATCTGCTACTTCATGGATTATAACAAACCTGCTAACAGATAAAAAAGGGTTTCACAACAGGGTCACAAGACGTATTCATTTGGCTCCCTTTTCTCTTGTGGAATGTGAGCAGTTATTTGCTCTAAATGACATTGTCATGACAAGAAAACAGATGATAGAGAGTTATATGATTTTAGGTGGAATTCCGCATTATCTGTGTCTGTATGATTCACGCCTTAGTCTTACACAGAACATTAACGAATTATGTTTCAAAGAGCATGGTCAGTTAGCTAATGAATATCATAATCTTTTCCATTCGTTATTTTATAAACCGGAGAAGCATTTGGCAATATTGGATGCTTTGGCTGCACATAGGGTAGGACTTACAAGGGTTGATCTTTCAAAGGAAAAAGAGATAGGTGGCGGATCTGTTCTTACAAAGGATCTTTTGGAACTTGAGGAGTGTGGTTTTATACGAAAGTATATCAATTGTACAAAAGGCGAAGGTGAGCTCTTTTATCAGCTAATAGATCCGTTTGTTCTTTTTTATA
>DCHL01000009.1:51017-67683 GCA_002317595.1 Lachnospiraceae bacterium UBA1753
GCATGGCGTGGAAATGCTTTTGAAATAGTGTGCATTAATCACATAGAGCAGATTAAGTCTGTACTAGGGATACGAGGAATTGAAACGAATGAGTATGCATGGAGGAGTACAGAACCGGGAGGCGGAGCTCAGATTGACTTGGTAATAAAAAGAAAAGATGGGGTTTCTAATCTTTGTGAAATGAAATTTACAAATGAAGAATATTCTATTGATGAGGATGAGCATCGTAAAATAGAAAATAGGCTTTCTATGTTCCAAACGATGACCGAAACGAAGGATGCTATTCATGTAACACTAATCTGCGGAAATGGTTATAAACGGAACAAATATTCCGGAATTGTACAAAATGTTATTGTGGGTGATGATTTGTTCACATAGAAATAATGGTGCTCGCCTCAGATTTAGAAAGACCACATCTGCCGCTGTAGATGTGGTCTAAAAATTATCCTGATTCAATTCTACTCCTTATCTGAAAGACTCATGGCTTCCAACCAGAGCCGCTTCTATAACCTTTATAAGCTTCAACATAAGCCATGCCTCCTTCCTTAAATCAACTCAGTAATTTTACCTTGCAAAACTCTTGTAATAAGCCTCGAGGAACGCTGCAATCTTCTTTAACATAATCTTGATCTCCTTTCAATTTTTTAACCTGCTCAGCAGGTTCATTACTTATTTCTCTTGTCACGATTAATATAGCATTATGGGAGACATATTAAAAATACTTGTTTTGAGCGCATAGCAATACCTATTGGGTATGGATAAAATGCACGCTTGTAATATATAATTTTTTCATATCCATAGAAAAAGGATACCGAAGGTTAATTATTTAATAAGAGAGGGCGGAAGATGAAACGAAAACTGATAAGCAGGATAATTGCATTTGCAATGGTCACAGTAATGACCTTCACAAGCACGGATGTCTTTGCAGCTGTGCGCAGCACAGAAGCAAAGTCTGAAATCGAAGTGGATGACGAGGACATCATCATCGATGAATCAGAAGGGATTGAGGAAATTGATGCAGTAGGGGAGGAAGATGCTGTCCTTATTGCAGATGATACTGAGGAAGATGACACTGAGGCAACAGATGAAATAGAGGAAATCATGGAGATCGATGACCCAGAGGAACTTACTGTCTCTGACAACTCCATTACGGCAGACGGGGCTTCCTATGGCGTAGCCAATCCCAGAAGGGACAGCTCAGGCACCGTTACCTGGGATTGCGTATACTTTGGTTCATACCCTCAGGCAGAGGTAGTGGCAGACAAAAGTTCATATACTGCAATAGGTAGCGACTGCCTGAATGAAGAAGACATAATAGAAGATGAAGACCTTTATGCAGAACTGCAGAGTGCATCTTTCAATAGCAAGAATCTTGCAACAGTTACCTACAGTGGAAGTACATATACCTATAAGAGAATAAAGAAAGAGAATGCAACCAATATCGCTACGGGCAGGTCAGGTTATTACAACTGGTCAGATTCAACCACCTGGCACTATTTCCGTTGTGAGCCCATCAAGTGGAGGGTGCTGTCTGTAAATGGAAGCGATGCCTTCCTTCTGGCAGATATGGGACTTGATGATCAGAGATACAACACATCAGACACATCCATCACCTGGGAGAAGAGTACTATCAGAAGCTGGCTGAACGGATATGGAAGTACCGTAAACACATATGGAACGGATTACAGCAGCAACGGTGACAGCTTCATAGACACTGCCTTTACTTCGAGCCAGAAGGCTGCCATCAAGACAATGAGAGTTGTAAATGCAGACAATACCAATAGCGGAACAGATGGGGGAAATGACACTTCGGACAAGGTGTTCCTTCTGTCGGAGGCCGAGGTGTACAGCACAGCAAATGGATTCTCATCTGACTACAGTACATACGACAAATGCAGGAGAAGTAAGTCCAGCACCTACGCAAAGGCGATGGGAGCATATTGTGCTACATCCGATGACTACAGGGGAAACTGCTGGTGGTGGCTTCGCTCACCGGGCGATTTTTCTAACAGTGCAGCTAGTGTCGGCTACTACGGCTCCGTGCCCCATGGCGGCTACAACGTGAGCAACTACTTTGATGCTGTCCGTCCCGCTTTGCATATTAATCTATCATCTAATCTCTATACCCTTGTGGGGACAGTAAATTCAAATGGTGTAGTTGATGAGTCAGAAGTACAACTTAATTCATCATCCCTCACAATTGCTAAGAACACAAGTAAAACCCTTACAGTTACCGCAAAGGATGAGACTGGAAAAACAGACGAGAATCCCATCCTTTACTGGGGCAGTTCAGATGAGGATGTGGCAACCGTTGAGGATGGCGTGGTAACTGGAGTAGCCGAAGGTGAAGCCACAATCACGGTAACTTATAAGGAAAAAAGTGCTGAGTGTGAAGTGACGGTAACAGACGGATACGGGCTGAAAAATCCTCGAAAGGATAAATCAGGCACAGTTATCTGGGACTGCGTGTATTTCGGTTCCTATCCCCAGGCAGAGGTAGTGGCAGATAAGAGCACATATACTGCAATAGGAAGTGACTGCCTGAATGAAGAAGACATAATAGAAGATGAAGACCTTTATGCAGAACTTCAGAGTGCAACATTCAATAGCAAGAATCTTGCAACAGTCACGTATGGAGAAAAAAAATATACTTATAAGAGGATAAAGCAGGGTGATGCAGCCCACAGTGCCTCTGGCAGATCAGATTACTACAACTGGTCAGATTCAACCACCTGGCATTATTTCCGCTGTGAGCCCATCAAGTGGAGGGTGCTGTCTGTAAACGGAAGCGATGCCTTTCTTCTGGCGGATAAGGGACTTGATGACAAGGGATACAACACATCATACGCATCCATCACCTGGAAGACGAGCACTATCAGGAGCTGGCTGAACGGATATGGAAGTACCTTCAACACATGTGGAACGGACTATAGCGGCAACGGTGAAAGCTTTATAGACACAGCCTTCACATCAAGCGAGAAGGAAGCCATAAAGACAACGAGTGTTGTAAATTCAAACAATTCATATAACGGAACAGCTGGGGGAAATGACACTTCGGACAAGGTGTTCCTACTGTCGGAGGCCGAGGTGTACAGCACAGCAAATGGATTCTCATCTGACTACAGCACGTTAGATAAATGCAGGAGAAGTATGTCCAGCACCTACGCAAAGGCGATGGGAGTATTGTGGAATACCCCCGCTGACTACAGGGGCAACTGCCACTGGTGGCTTCGCTCGCCGGGCGATAATTCTCGCAGTGCAGCTTTTGCCAACTACTACGGTTCCGTGGCCCGTGGCGGCGACCGCGTGAGCGGTCTCAGTAATGCTGCTCGTCCCGCTTTGCATATTAATCTATCATCTGATCTCTGGGAGGAGGCCGATACAGTCAATTCAAATGGGGATGTAGGTGTAACGGAAATACCAGACGGAGAGCAGGTCACAGATAACATTGAATGTACATACAATGAAACAGAAGATAAGGGAATCAAACTGACTCTTTCAGGAACAGGCAGGATGCCTGATTATGAAGAGGATTCGGCTCCCTGGTCAGGGTACGATATTTCCGAGGTTGTTATTTCGGACAATATCACGTATATTGGCGACAATTCATTTTCGGACCTGGAAATCAGCAGACTTACCCTTCCAATTTCAGCGCAGATAAGCGAAGGTGCATTTAAGTATTCAGAATACGATACTGTTGAACTTACAAAAGGAACAGGCCGCGGTTTTGACTATACAGAGTCGCAGGCAGGATATCTTCCATGGAGTAACAGTTCTGATGTTAAGATAATAGTTGATAATGGCATAGAGTACGTTGGAAACTATACATTCAGTAAAATAGGCGGATATAATGACAGTTCAATAACACTCCCAGATTCACTTGTAGAGGTTGGAGATTATGCTTTTTCAAACTGCTATTATCAGGCATCAATTCCTTCGTCTATAACAAAGGTCGGAGATTATGCATTTTATGGATGCGGATCCACGGTAGATGCTGACGATATCGTGGTTTCCAATCTGAATCTTAATTCAGTTGGAGACAGTTCATTCGCAAGCTGCTATCTGATAGGGGATGTTAAGCTTAATAATGTGGAAAATGTACCAGATGATGCATTTTGCATGTCCAGCGTGGCGTCAGTTGAAATGAATGGAGTGAAATCCATAGGTAAAGGAGCCTTCAATAAGTGTGATTACCTGGAAAGCATCAGATTTGGTTCCAGCCTCAAAAAAATAGGTGAGGGCGCATTTGCACAGAATGAAATACTCGATTCAATAGCATTCAAATCAACAGGAATTGAATTGGAGAAGAAGGCATTCTATAACTGCAAAGGGCTTAAGACGGCTAAATTGGACGGAGTGAAATCCGTTGGGGATGAGGCATTCCTGCTTTGCAAAAATCTTGAAACAGTAGAAATGGGTTCGTCTGTCAAAACAATAGGAAAGAAATCCTTCATGCTCTGTGAAAAAATACAGAGTATCAAATTGCCAGACACTCTTTCTGCTATTTCAGAGTCTGCCTTCAGTTCATGTTCTGTCCTTGAGGATGTGACATTTGGAAAGAGTATCACTACTATAGGAGATGGTGCATTTTCTGGAACTGCAATTTCGGAGGTAAAACTTCCGAGCACGATGGAAAAAATTGGAAGTGCATTTACCATGTGCGACAACCTAAAATCAGTAGATCTCGGAGAAATAAAGGAAATAGGGGAATCTGCATTCCAGCTGTGCGAGAATCTGGAAGAGGTGAAATTTGGCCCAGTAAAGACAATCGGTAATAACGCATTTTCAGGCTGGAAGAAGCTGGGCAATCTGACTCTTCCAAATACCGTTACAAGTATTGGAGAGCGTGCGTTTATGCCATCTGGCTCATTAACGGACTACAGCAGGTCGATAACAATTGCAAATGCTTCCTGCAGCATAGGTAAGCCCAATTTCATAAACACTAATAAAGCGGGATTTACTGTAATAAAGGGATTTTCAGGTTCAACGGCAGAAAGTATCGCAAAAGAAATAGGATGTGGCTTTGTTGCATCATTAGGAACCAGTGTAACGCTCGGAGAATACTCTGGAATGCTGATTTTTGACCCTGCAGGTGCTGAAGACGGAGTGTACTATCAGTATTTTTCCTTTAGAAGGAAGATAAAGCTGATGAAGCCTGTAAGACCTGGATATACTTTCAAGGGATGGTATTATACGAATAACAAGGGAAAGACAGTAAAGGCGACAACAATCACTTCAAAGCTTCTAAAAAGCAATAGTACTATTACCCTTACAGCAAGATGGTCAGAAAACTACTACAATGTGAAATATTATGTGACTAAGCCTGCAGGTGTATCCAAAATGAGATTCCAGGGCAAGCCCAAAATGGCCAAGAAGATATATTACACAAAGGACCTGACACTTCCAACAGGCGTTACAGGTACCGACGGGTCTGGAAAGGTTTATCACCTTGCGGGATGGACAAAAACAAAGAACGGAACAACCGTAGATTATGCCGTTGGGGAAACTGTATCTGGGCTTGAGGGTACGGAAAAGAACAATCGAACAGTGAAACTTTACGGAGTTTGGGAATAGAGGCTAGGAGAAAGGTATATCTGAGTGATTATTCCTTATCAATTCTTAAAAGTTTTGATACAACTTTGAAAACCGCATAAATCGGGCTAATGAACGGTCTCAGAATATGTTTTTCCAAGGATGACATGTTCGAGACCGTTCTTCGTTTGTCCATTAATGTTGACGCATCATAATGATAGTAATACGATAAGTCTAATGCAATCTAACGCAAAATGAAAAGTCTAACGCAAAATTTAGAGGGACAGAGTTATGAGAAAAAATAAAATCAGCAGAGTAGTGGCACTTTCAATGGCGTTCGTACTGGCATTTTCAGGCACCAATCTGTACGCGGCACAGGAAAACGAGGCCGTGCCAGAAATCGTAGAAGAAATGGATGAACTAGAGGAAATCAGCATCTCTGAGAACACCATCTCATCAGAAGGAGAATCCTACGGAGTATCAGGACCCAGAAGCGACAGCTCAGGCGTTGTCACCTGGGACTGCGTGTATTTCGGTTCATATCCACAGGCGGAGGTTGTGGCAGACAAGAGCAAATATTATGGCATTGGAAGTAGTGTTCTGACTTCGGCAGATATAATAGAGAGTTCGGGACTTTATGATATGTTGCAGAGTGCATCTTTTAATGACAAGGGCTTTGCGACAGTCACGTATGGAGGAAAAAAATATACTTATAAGAGGATAAAGCAGGGTGATGCCGCCCACAGCTCTTCCAATTACAACTGGACTGATTCAACCAGCTACCATTATTTTCGCTGTGCGCCCATCAAGTGGAGAGTGTTATCTGTAAATGAAAGTGATGCTTTTCTTTTGGCAGATAAGGGACTTGATGACCAGGTATATATCACATCAAAGACATCCATCACCTGGGAGAAGAGTACCATAAGGAGCTGGCTAAACGGGTATGATAGTTCTATTAACAGTGAGAAGAAAGATTATAGTGGCAACAACTTCATTGATACAGCATTCACCTCAAGTGAGAAGCGCGCTATCAGAAATTCGAAAGTAGTTAATTCTTACAATACAATTTATGAAACATCTGGGGGGAATGATACCGAAGATAAAGTATTCATTCTGTCTGAATCGGATGTGCGTAATACTTCATATGGATTTTTAAAAGCTTCGTATGACGAGGGCAGAAAAAGTAAGAGCAGTTCATACGCCAAGGCGATGGGAGCGGCTTGGGGTTCACCTGATAGTGGGTACGCGGGTAGCTGCTATTGGTGGCTTCGTACACCAGGTAAGTCTTCTGAATATGCAGCCTGTATTGGACTTGATGGCTCTTGGAATCTTAATGGTTTTTATGTGAACAACAAGATTACCACTGTCCGTCCCGCTTTGTATTTAGATTTATCTGCTAATCGCCATGCTACTGCGGGAACAGTGAACTCTAAAGGTGTGGTCAGTGCTGATCCAGGCGAGCCAGAACAATTCAAAGAAGGCAGTGTCGAGATATCGGTTTTTGCCAATAAGAATAACAGCAGCAAGGAGATGGATGACTATGGCAGCATGGAAAGTGCCATGATTACTACTGATAGGGGAGTTGGTGTAACAACAGGAGATTCAGGAGCAAATAAAGGAAAGGCGGAGCTTGATACAGTTGCAATAGGCAGTTCGGTCGCTTTTGTTGCAGCGGGATATATTACGCGTACTATTTCAAAGAAGCGACTGCTATTTACGGATGATAAGGGAACATTGCGGGCGAAGTCTGTCTATATGGAGCCTGAAAATGATAAGGCGCCGACCGTTCTTGCATTGTGGGTTGATGATATCGATGTGCGCCATGAAACCTATAACCTATCAAACATCGATACGAAACAGATAACCCTTGAGGCGGAGGTTGATTGGGGATCGTCATTTGCTGATAGTGTCTTTTTGTATCAGCAGGGTAAGGAAGTTCTCTTTGCGGGAAATAAACTTACAACGGTAATAAGCGATAACTTTGATACTGCATCTACGATATATATCTGTGCCAAGGATACAGCTGGAAATGTTACAAAGAAGCCGCTTCGTTTCAAAAATATGACTGACAATATAGGGCAGAGCCAGCTTGAAGGCGTTGGCATATCATTTGGTGATTCAGCATCTGTAACTCTGCCTGACAGTGTCCCGATATTTGGTGGAACTAAGCTTAATATGGGAGTGCCATCAGTGGTTCCGTTAACATATACTGTGGAAGACGGAAAGGTCAACATTGCTGTGGGTATTGATCTGTTATCAGGGTCAGACAAATTAGGTGACGGAGAAAAAATAGAGGTCAAGAATTTTGTCAGCAATTTTAAAGATGTGTGGAATCAGGAGGATCTCAAAGAAAAAGCCAAGAAGTTTGAGAAATTCAAAAAGGATCATAAGAAATATATCGAGGAAATGAAGGGAAGCGTAGGATATGATTTTGACCTTACAGTAGTTGGATTTGCTGAAGGTACCTATGATGAATCAGGTACGCTTCACATATTGGATGGCGGAATTATATTCAATCCGTCAGGGTCAATCAAAGCAAATTACCCATTCAGTATTCCGCCTATTCCCGTTCCTATGTATGTCGAGGGCAAGTTCAGCGCTGACTTCGAGAATCAGCTGAATATTGCACTGAATAAAACTGCTAAGAATTTTACGCCAGCAGGAGAGGTTTCAGGAACAGTGAAGCTGGAGGTAGGCGCCTGTGTAGGTGTAAAGGACATTATCTATGGTGGAGGAGGCGTTTATGGCAGCCTGTCACCGGACTGGATAATCAGACATAACGACCCTGATTATTTTAAGCTGACAGCAAGTGCAGGTGGATATCTGAAGGCCGGATTCTTATTGTTTGAAGCTAAGAAAACCTTTAAATGGGCCAATTCAGTGTGGCTGGAGAAGCCAAAGCCTGGAAGCTCAAAGACATCTTCTCTGGCCAGTGACGACTGGCAGCCATACGACCTTGAGGAAGCAGGTTATAAGATAAAGGACATATCTTATCTGGAGTCAGATGAGAATAACTGGAATAGTCTGACGCCCTTTGAGGCTTCGGCTGATGGAAAGACAGTTCTCGAATCCAATGTCTATAAGGAGTCTGAAGTATCATTTGTGAAGACATCATCAGGGGATAAGGTTGCCTTCTGGATTACCTCTGACAATGATGATGTCAACAATCTTCAGCTATACTATTCTGTGAAAAAATATAGTTCGGACACATGGAGTGCGCCTAAGAAGGTCCTTGACGACGGAACGCTTGACTATATGCCAGTTGCAGTAGAGTACAACGGAACCGCTGCAGTTGCATGGATGAATGCAGACAAGAGCTTTGAGATAGATGACAACCTCACTGTGGAGGACGTCGCCTCCCACATGGAGATAAGACTTGCAGTTTTACAGGGAGATTCATTTACTTCCCATAAGCTTGACTTGGAAGGCTGCGACATGCTTCCACGCCTTGCAGCAGATGGCGCTAATCTGTATGTCGCATGGGTGAATAACTCTGCATCCAGCATAATGGGTGAGGGCGAAAACAGTATCGAGTATGCTGTGTTTGACGGATCAGCTGTTGGCGAGATAACAACTGCATATGAGGAACTTGGTGCTGTGGATGGACTGGCAGTATCCTATGACGGAGGTGTAAAGCTTGCTTATACACAGGATGCAGATAGTGATGATAATACAACTGATGATATCCGGCTTTACGAAAACGGAACGGCAGTTGCTGAATCTGACAATATGCAGGTGCGACCGCAGTATTACAACGGCGACCTCTACTGGTATTCAAATGGCAATATTTTTTCCAGGACTATGAGTATGGAGGAGAGAGGCACAATTCCGCTCTCGGCATATAAGCTGGTCACAACAGAAGGAAACCTGCAGGCGTTCTATCTGGATGGAAATGGAATCAGCAATAAAATATACGCATCAACCTATGACGTGAATCAGGGCAGGTGGAGCACTGCGATTCCATATGCGGACCATGAAAATTATATCTTTTCCTTTGATGTGATGGTTGATGGTTCAGAAGCTGAATTCCTCACCAATGATGTGGCCGTTGTTGGTGACGAGCTGGGTGATGACTGCTATGGACAGGCTGATATCTGTGTGAGCCAGGAGGAAATGCAGGTGCGTCCAGAGATTTCATATGTGGGGTATAATCACGATGACTTTGAACCAGGCAACAGTATCACGCTTGGCTATACAGTGACGAATGGCGGAAACAGCGTCTTGGAGGGATACACGGTAGCTGTCGTTGATGCGGAAGATGATGAGGTTGCATCGAAGAACTGTGATGTCCTGGTACTTCCAGGTGAAGAGGTTGATGGCGAAATCGATGTCAAAATACCTGAGGGAGCTGATGTCGCTGCGTTTATGGTTTATTGCGAGAGCATTGGAGGCGACTTCCAGTCAGATACCTTTGATGTCGAAGTCGGTAACGAAAACATCTATATCGACAACTGCAATATCACATTTGAGGAGGATGGAAGTGCTGAGGTCAGGTGCGGCATCGGCAATTCAGGCAGGCTGACGCGTGATGACCTTGTCGTGACGCTTCATAAGGATAATGCGCGCGGTGAAGTGGTTGGGACACAGAGTAATATCAGCTCCGCACCAGGAGAGTTCACTGATTTACTTTTCACCATCTCAAAAGCGGACAGCAATGTATATTATCTGAGCATTGATAATGCGGATGACGCATATTCAGCAGATGACAGCGACTATCTGTTCTCGGCGGATTATGAGACGGAGAGCAGAGTGGTTATCTACCTTGATGCAAATGGCGGAATCGTGAGTCAGGCTCAGAGGGAGATTGCAGCGGGTGAAAAATATGGAAGCCTGCCTGTTCCAACCCGCGAAGACTATGAATTCCTCGGCTGGTACACTGCGGTTGAAGGCGGGGAGAAAATAAGTGCTGATGATGTCGTGACAGAGGGCACAACACTCTACGCACATTGGAAGAGCACGAAGTCAGAAGACCCGAAGGACCCTGATGATCCTGAAAATCCGGAGAATCCAGAGAATCCTGAAAATCCAGAAATTGAATGGCTCAAATTCCTTGAGAAGACCTCAGACACGACCTATGTGCTCAATCTTGCCACTAAGCAGAAACAGCCAATTGAGGAACTTAAAAAGGAGCGGCGTGAAAAGGGGTACAAGATAACCGAGGACCGTGCCGACAAGAAGATTGCCACCATGACCAGCAAGGGTGTAATCACCGCGAAGCGGGCAGGCACAGCAACAATCACTGTGCAGAAGGGCGGCAAGACAGTAACCATAACCGTTAATGTCAAGGACCCCAAATTCTCGGCAAAGACTTACGCAATGAATCTTGGCGGAGAACAGTATAACCCAATCACTCTTGATTATGATAACTGTAGTCTGGAGCCCGTCTTCACGATACCGACAAGGCAGCAGGCGATTGCAACAGTAAGTAGTGATTCTGAGGGCAAGCCTGTCATTACAGCTATCAAACGTGGAACAGTCACAGTCACCGCAACAGTAGGTGAAGGCAGGAATGCCAGAAAGACCACAGCCAAGGTCAGGGTTTATGACCCACAGCTTAAATTCTATAAGGACAGGACGACTGTCAAAGTAGGTAAGACTCTGAAGGCATCCATCAAGTACGGAGCCAAGGGAACTACCTGGTCTGTAATCAACGGTACAGGCAAAGCTACTATCCATCCAACGCGCGGCATCATTAAGGGAGTTGCCCCAGGCACTGTGACAATTTCTGCAGTGAATAACGGCAAGAAAATAGAGCAGGAAATCACGGTTGAGTAACTCCCTTAACAGCGACGGGATGTGACGAACTATCAATGACTTGTGCTAAGGAGAATTCCTTAGTGCTGTTTTGAAGAGATCGAGTTGACAAAACATTTTAATAGTGGGGAGTATTATCCATGAATAGTTATGAAAAGTATTTAGCAGATGCAGGAAACAGTGCACTTACGATGGAGGATGCGCTTGAAATTTATAATGAGCTAATCGCTTCCGTAGCTGTCTGTAAGGTTGAAGACAAGATGGATTTCTACGATGAAATGATAAAAAAGGCCTGCGCGTATGCGAAAATCCGCAATGACTGGGAATATATGACCAGGGAAATGAAGATAGATGCTGATCAGGGCCGAACTATGAAGCATAACTCGTTTATTGATTCTGTGAATATACTAAACAGGCTGATAACCAATGATGGAGTCAGTTCAAACTGGAGAGAAAAGCTTGGTGACGAGAGGAAGCGTATAGGTGATTTTGCCTGCTTCATAGCTTTTATCACAGGAATAAGTAACAGATAGAAGTTGCGATTAAACTGCAAGGGTATAATTTTAATCCTAAAAAAATGATAGAATGGATTACGAAGGAGGTGTTTCGATGAAAAAGCAGTTAATTTTGGTTCCTATATTGGCAGCGATTATTCTTACTGGATGTGTATCTCAGAAGGACTACGACGCTCTCGTGAATCAGAACGCAGAGCTGACAAGTAAGGTCGAGGCACTGGAGACGGAGAATGAGACCCTGAAGGGCAAGGTCACTGAGCTGACAGGCCAGCTTGAGCAGGCAAACAGCGAAATCGAGACCTGCAAAGAGAGTATCGAGGAACTCAAAAAGACAGTAGCGGCGTATGAAAGTGCGCAGAATGAGGCCAAGAAAGATGCCGCTGGGAACACAGGGGAAGTAAGTGACCCGAATCATATTGATTCCAACACTATCGATTCTAATGCCAGCGATTCCAACACCAGCGATGGCCCGAGTATTGGCGAGGTAGCAGGTGACTATTACGAGAAGGGCAAGGAAATCGGCCAGGATGTTATCGATAAGCTGCAGAACACGGACTGGGGAGAAGTGAAGAAGGATGCAGAAGAAAAGGGGCATCAGGCTGCAGAATTTATAAACGGCATTCTGACGCAGTAGAGGAATAGTATGAAAAGTGCCATGCATTTTTTTCCATGCGAGAGATTTGAGATAATATGATTAAAGTCGATCTGATATCCGGCTTCTTAGGAGCTGGGAAGACAACTTTTTTAAAAAAATATGCAAGATTCCTCATGGGCAAGGGCTTAAGGATTGGAATCCTCGAGTACGACTACGGCGCTATTAATATCGACATGGTGCTGCTCGGAGAACTGCGGGGCCCGAAATGCGAGCTTGAGATGGTTCCGGCGGCCTGCGATGCTGACTGCCTGGCGAGAAGGTTCAAGACGAAGCTTATTGCCATGGCGATGAGCGGTTATGACAGGGTCATTATTGAACCGTCGGGTGTATTTGACATGGACTTATTTTTTGACAGCCTGAGAGAGGAACCGCTGGAGAACTGGTATGAGATTGGAAGCGTAATTACTGTCGTCAATGCAGACCTCGAGAGCGACATTGGGGAGACCGCCGATTACTATCTGGCGACCCAGGCGGCGAATGCAGGATGCATAGTCCTCAGCAAGACGCAGCTTAGCAGCAGTGAGGAGATTCAGGCGACCAAGGAGCATCTCAGGACGGCGGCAGAGCGGATTAACTGCACTAAGTTCACGGAGAATTACCTGGAGAAGGACTGGGATGAACTGACTGACAGTGACTTCCTGAAGCTTGCAAACTGCGGCTTTCACATCAACGACTGCGTGAAGGTGATAGCTGGTGCAGAGTCGGCCTATTCATCAGTCAGCTTCCTTGATGTACCAAAGGGGCTCGACCGGTTCCTTGGCAAGGTACAGGAAATGTACTGTGATGCCAGCTTCGGACAGATATACCGCGTGAAGGGATTCATTGGAGATGAAGCCGGGAACTTTGAAGTCAACGCAACCGCAAAGAAGGTCACGGTGACACCGACAAAGGTCGGAAAAGGGACCGTCATTGTTATCGGGACAGAACTCCACGAGGCAAAAATAAAAGAGCACATCATGGGATGAAATGCACAAAAGTATCTGTGAAATGCGCAGAAAAGTATCCAAAAAATGCTCGGAAAAATGTCTGGAGGATGTGCAAAAAAATGCTCGGTAAAATGCAAAAAATCGTCCTGTCATTTTTGTGAAATATTATATTGAAAAATGGCACATTTTAAACCGTAGGTTTAGTTGCTATTTAGAAAATATGTGTTATACTATCCCTACTCAAGAAATAACGGATCCAAGATGATGGGCCCGAGAAAGGAAAAACATGCTTACAGTAACTCGTTCAAATGTTTCAAATAGGTATATTTTAGGCAACGCGGCGCAGGATATAAGGAAGGTGCGTAGCGTATGCTTTGCGTATTCATATGGGGATAAGCCGGACGATGCTGTGATGATGGACAGAGTCCCGTCTTAGGGTGGGATGACAACCAGCTGTTTGAACTTTGAGCCGCTTATCTTGTGTGGATGCACATGGTAGGTGGTATTTTTTTCGGCAAAAAATGGGAAAAGGGCACTAGTAGAAGAAGAAATGGAGAGGGAAAAATGGATATTTGTACGCGCGCAATCAACATGGAGGCAACAGGAATGAATATTAGCAGACTGAGAAAGGCCGCAGGAATTACGGTCAGAGAACTACAGGAAATCTTTGGATTTGGAAGTCCGCAGGCTATTTACAAGTGGCAGCACGGACTGACACTTCCGACTATTGATAACCTGGTGATTCTGGCAGTTGTCTTTGGGGTTTCGATTGACGATATTATCGTCCTGTACTAATCAGAAGGACCGGCGGAGATGGCCGGAGATGGCTGGAGATGGTTCCAGTGAGGAGAACTGGAGATGAGTCCAGCGAGGAGAAATGGAGATGGGTCCGGCGAGTAAAGCCGGGTCCTTTTTTCTTGATGAAGAGAATTTAATGCGAGTCATCGAGAATCCTAGGAAACTTAAAATCCCGATGAAGCCCATCACCCCCGGTCATCGGAAATCCTAGGAAACCTTAAAATCCCGATGAAGCCCATCACCCCCGGTCATCGGAAATCCTAGGAAACCTTAAATCCCGATGAAGGGTAGCACCCATGAATCATCGGAAACTATAGGAAACCCAAAATCCCGATGAAGGATAGCACTCCCAGTCATCGGGAATCAAAAGAAATCAACCCCCCGATGAAACAGCCCTTACATCCACTAATACAATGGTGAAGTGGTGGTGAACTGGCGGAATAGGTTATATAATGAAAGCACTATTTTCGTAGTATAATAAGTGCAATGAAAGCGCAGGAAAAAAGCAGGAAAAAGCAGGGAAACGCAGGGAAAAGCAGGAGAAAAAGGCAGGAGAAGAGACTTGGAATACAGGATTTTGCGTGGTGCCAGGCAGATCGGTGGCACAGTTACAGAGATAAATACAGATGCGGGTACAAGAATCTGGATTGATTTTGGATGTGAGCTGTCGGTTGATGAGGATAAATCAACCGATAGGATGCTCGTTGGGAGGATGCAGAATCCGGACACGAGACCTGATGTCATATTCTTTACCCATATACACGGCGATCATATCGGGCTGCTGTCGAAGGTGGCAGATGGTGTTGACATTGTCATGAGCGAGATTGGCAAAAAGATGATGGACAACATAGGCAGCACTCTCATGGAATTCGAAGACCTGGAGACTGCCGAGAGGGAGAAGCTAGAGAAGCAGGACGAGATCCTAAACTGTCGAAATGGAAGGACTGGCAGGGTATTCTTCTACGAAAACTGCATCGATAGCAAACCTGACATCGATAGCAAACCTAACAACGACAGCGAACCTCACAGCGGCAGCGAACCTCACAGCGATAGCGAACCTCCTTACGACAGCATATATCCCGCGAGGAATGGGGAGCAGATTCGCTATAGGGCGCTGAAGGTCGACCACTCCGTGTACGGGGCATACATGCTTCGCTTCGAGATAGACGGGAAGGTGCTGGTGCACACGGGCGATTACCGTTCCCATGGGCGAATGGGAGAGGAGCTCATCGATGACATCAAGGCGGCCTTTTGTAGGGAGGGCGACAGGAATGACATCCTGATTACTGAAGGCACGATGATGAGCCGAAGCGCTGAAAAAGTAATGACCGAGGATGAGATGAAGGCTGAGGCAACAAGGATTCTTAAGAAGCATAAGTATGCCTTTCTGGTGTGTTCATCGACCAACCTTGACAGCCTGGCTTCGTTCTACTGGGCGACTGTCTTCAGCTCGGATGAGGGGAAAAAGAAGCCGTTTCTCTGCAATTCCTACGTCAAGAGACAGCTGGCGCTATTCACCCGGGAAATCGGAGAGGCCGAGGGCAAGAGGGAGTACAGATTCTATCGTTCCTACCCAATCATGAACGGCCTTCAGAAGCGTCTTAGCAACGGCAAGACGCAGTTTGAGCACATCAGGGACGAGGGCTTCCTCATGATGATCGGCTCGAGAGACTACTATTATAAATATCTGGAGATGTTTGCCGGGCTTGATGAAAAGCCAGTCCTCATCTACTCAATGTGGGGCGGGTACCTTGAAGAGAATAAGCCTTACAGCAGCGCCGATTTAATTAAACTTCGGAAAAAAATATCTGAGCTTGGCTTTGACTTCGAGGAACTTCACACCAGTGGCCATGCGACGGTAGAGACCATCGCGGAGGTAATAGAGGCTATTGACCCTCAGGAAGTGATTGTGCCGATACACACGGAGAAACCAGAGAATTTCAAGAAAGAGCTCAAAAAGCTCGAAATCAAGGGAAAGTCCAAAATGTCACAGAGACACTTAGATATGATTATGACAGCAAAGGATGTCATCGTTCCAATTGACAGATACCAGATGCCTGAGGCATATAAGGAGCTGACGATTTCTGGACAGACAATTCCATATTCAAGCAAGATTGATATAGAACTGACTGGGAAAAAATGTAAGATTAAGCTGTCTGACACCACCGCCAATATGCAGACAGACGCCAATAACTTCGAGAGCCTTGCAGCTGCCATCTGGAGCATCGATAGGGAAATTGAGATTGAACTTGAATACCCGAGGTATGCAGGTGACAAGGATAATGCGGAGGATAATAGAGGCAAGCCCTGGGATGCATTGAGCCTGAAGGCGCCCTGCTATAAGGGGAAGAACGGGAGTATGTACGCAGAGCCTGCCAGACTTCACTATTTTAGGCTCCTGTATCGAGTAATGAGATTCAGGGAAATGTTTGGAGGAGATGACACCACAGCCTCTGGAGAAAACCGAGGGGGATGCATTGTTTCTG
>DCHL01000009.1:67748-68987 GCA_002317595.1 Lachnospiraceae bacterium UBA1753
GTTTCTGAAAAGAACCGAGGGGGATTCGTTGTTTCAGAAAAGAACACAGCAGAGCTTGACGCATTCATGAACTTGTATGAGGAGGCACTCCATACAGGAAAGCTGTGGATTACAAGGCCGACCACGAAGGGCGCCCTCAAGGGATACGATAAGAAAACCGGCGAGATGAACACAGCGATTGGAATTACGGAGAACCATCTCGAGAAGTGGTTTGCGCTGCATGCGGGCAATGACGGAATAGAGGAAGGAATACTCAACATTCCAGAGGGAGCAGAATTTGATTTTGCCAGTAACGGGCTTTTTGACCAGCTGCCGTGTACGATGTTCTGCGGCGAGCCGAGCAGTGAAAGCAGAATCTTTAACTCGGGATTTTTCGACCTCTGGGGCATTAACAATTCAAACGAGCTGTGTCTGTTTGAACTCAAGGAGAGGAGCAATACCAAGCTTGGCATCATCTCGGAGCTGTTCTTCTACGCGATGGTGATGAAGGACATGCAGCGGGCTCGGGGCGAACAAATCGGAGGCAAGAAGGACTACCGTGGATATGGTGCCTTCAGAGCTGCAGACAAAGAAGCCAAAATCAACGCCTATTTCCTGGTACCCGAGCTCCATCCATTCCTTGAGGACGGGGACAATATGAAGAAGGTTCTTGAGGTGCTGAATGAAGGAAGCATGAAGCGGGATGTGAGGTTTGACTGCATATTTTTTGCCCAGGAAAGAATCGTGGATGTGGAAGATGCGGAGGATAGAAGGAGGTTCCTGAGGAGGTTGTCACGCGAGTGGCAGGAGAGCGAAAACTGAACGAAATTTCTTAATGTGTATTTCAACGAAAAAAATAATATTTTTCCTAACTATATACTGTGAATGTAATCAAGAGATGCCATTGCAGCAAAGGAGGAAAAAGATATGTCGTGGAAATCAAAGTATTATAATTTTGCAGGTAATGTTAATCTTACAAGGGCAATTGAGGGAATAGTTGCTGATGGGGGAGGAGTTACTGAAGAGCCGAAAAGTGGTTACGTTCATGTTGTAGCTTACTCAAGAAAGGAGAACAGACATTTATCTTTTGACTTGTACCCTGATGGTCATGTTGAAAATGTTCATACGGACAGAAATAATAAAGCATACGTCAATTATGGTGGTGGATTCTTCTAGCCTCCTGGATTGAGTATAATTAGAATGACTTACGGAGCCACATTGCATCAATGAGTTTTGTGGCTCCTATTTTTGTGTTAAAAT
>DCHL01000078.1 GCA_002317595.1 Lachnospiraceae bacterium UBA1753
GAGTTCTTGAAGATCTGCTCGAATCCAAGGAACTTGATGATACCGATATTTACTGAAGGATGAAGTCTTAATCCTCCCTTGTAAGGTCCAATTGCTGAGTTAAACTGAACTCTCATTGCATTGTTAACCTGAACCTGTCCCTTATCATCTACCCAGGGAACACGGAAAAGGATCTGACGCTCAGGAGTAGTAAGTCTCTCAAGGAGAGCTTCCTTTCTGTACTCTTCCTCGTTTGCCTCGATAACAACACGAAGGGAATCAAGTACCTCCTTAACTGCCTGATGGAACTCGGGCTGAGCAGGGTTCTGCGCTACTACGCGCTCGTACACTTCATCTACGTATGACATTTCTTTTTCCTCCTTAAAATTAAGTATATACATAGAAACCATTAATAATTTGGCATCTTCTCTCACCCTATTCCTTGCATCCCATCGCAGCATCAATTGTATACAGCTATGATTTTTCGCAAAAAAATAAGGCGCAGAAAATAAAAGATGGGAGGCTTTCGACGCCTCCCACTTTTTCCGACGCCTTTGTCGTAGAGTATTGTATAACAACGATATTCAGAATGCAAGTACTTTTTCAAAAAAAGTATTCTTGTATACAATAATTCTTTTTAGTATTCTTTCTAGTATTCTTTTTAGTATTCTTTTTAGTTCTTATCAATCGTTACGAAATCAGACTTGATATATGCTGTCTGGCCATTGTACTTGATCTTGCACCAGCCGTCAGCCTGCTCCATGATAAGTTCAAATGAACTACCCTGATCAGCACTTCCAAGCTGCTCGCTGTCAGTAGACGCTCCCTTACGGATTCTTACGCGCTCCTTGGCTGTTACCTTACCAATGACAGAATCTCCACCGTTTCCGGCATCAGTTGCCTCTGCAGTCTGCTCTCCGCCCTCTGCATCACCTGCAGGTGTTGCAGGAAGCTCCTCACTCATCTCAAGGAACTCAGTCTTCACATAGCCCTCTTCACCCTGGTAATCCATCTTCGACCAGCCATTGTCAAGATTCTCAACTACTGTGATTGTATCGCCGCCCATAACCTTGCCAAGCTTTTCAGCATCTGTACTGGGTGATTTCCTTACGTTAACAGTTTCCTTGACCTTGGCCTCGATGCTCTTAGGTCCTTCTTCCTGCTCGCCTCCGGCCTCGCTTGCAGCAGCGTCTGCCCTTGCAGCAAGTTCAGATGCAACAGCATCATCAAGAGCTGTAGGAAGAGCCCCCATAAACTTAGCCAGATCCTCATCTGCGTCAGCCGCCTTATTGTACTCCTTGTCAACATCATTAAGGAGGTTGACCACATCATCCTGCGCACAGATTGCCTTGATGTATGTAGTAACAGGCTCTGAAAGTTCTCCATCGTATACGTAAAGGCTTCCATCATCCTTTGTCCTGATATAGAGTGATGTAAGTCCAGGAGCCGGAGTGGAAATATTCTTAAACTTCACTTCATAATATACAAAGAGAATGTAAGAGTTGGCTTCAGGGCCAGGCTTTGAATAGCACTTGATCTTGTCATAATTCTCAATGTAGTCAGACTTCTTCTCAATCCTGATCTGCTCTGTCTCATCAAGCTCACTGCAGATAGAAAGAAGTGTCGCCGTATCTCCATCAGTTGCAGCCTGGAAATACTTATTTACCAGCGCGTTAACTTCAGGATGGGCATCAATCTCAAACTCAACGTCAGGAACCTCTATTGCACCATCGCTTGCTGCCGTCTGCTCAGTCGTCGCAGTCTCCTTAGGATCCTTATCCTTCTTCTTGTGTCCTGAAAAAATTGCAAGAACTATCACAAGAACAACAAACAGTACTCCAACAACAAAATACTGATAGTGCTTAATTACAAAGGATCTGATATCGTCAGCATTAAAATTCATAATATATAAACTCCTATAATCTATTCATCATTATTTCATGTATAAATACGCCCGAAGGGAATCGAACCCCCGCACCCGGAACCGGAATCCGGCGCTCTATCCACTGAGCTACGGGCGCCTGGTATTACACCACCATAGGCCAAACCTCGACATATTATCGTATGGTCATGCTTATGTGGTATCATACCATATATACAATTAAATGACAAATGAAAAAAGTATGTTTATACATCAGAAATAATGAATCATCAGCAATAAAGCCCAAGCTCATTTTTCCACGAATCGTATAGATATGGGCTGTCAGACAGGATTTCCTCCTCCTGAAGCGATGTGGCATTTACGGAAGAAATCATATCCCCGAACCAGTCAGGCGAACACTCTTCACGCATAGGAACAGCAATCATCTCATGAACAGATGATGGAATCAGGATGAAATCACCTCCCATCCTGTCAGACAGCTCTTCAAGGACGCCAGGGTAAAGAATGCTCGCAGCGCCATGGAGCGAAAGCCTGTTTGATATGACATACATATCTTCTCCCATGCCATGCGCCTTGGGAGCACCAGGCATATCATCAATAACGCGCGCCATGGTCTTAAGGCTTGGCTCGAGCAGTCTCGGACTGTTATCAAGAGACGCTCTGTAGAGGTCCTCCTCCGTACGCCCCCATAAATTAAGGTGCTCATTCCTCACCAGGATAGTCGCATTGCCAAAGCTGCTTTCGCGAATTACACAGTAATATACAATTGCCATATCCAGGAATCTTCTGTGCGGAACCTCCCTAAGAAGTCTTTCGTTCTTCTCATAATTTATCAGCCTAAACGCGAGACGTTCTCTCGCACGTGAGAAATCAGTGTAACTCTCCGTGTCAAAATCATCCTCCACCCTGTTCCTCTCATACACATCAATGATACATCTCAGGATCTCGTTAACACTCATCCCACCTCTGTAGCGCTCATAGTATTCATTGAGATATATCGTTGGGGCAAGATTTGACTCCCTTGAACGAAGTGAAACCCCATCAAGTATTATCCCATTATTTTTCCTGACATGGCGAAGTTCAACATCCACCTCATCACGGTAATAATTCTTAAGCTGAACCTTGATGTGGCTGATGAAATCATCATATCCAAGACCGATGTAATTACTCTCTTCCCTAATGCACTTAACATTTTTAATTTTATCCATATTATCTCCATTCTAAAACTGATGCATCAGCAGAAGAATGGCAGAAAACAAAGCAAGCGACATCTGCATAGATGTCGCTTACCATAGATAACAATATTAAATCAGATGGGGATTAAACCCTTGAAAGGTACTCGCCTGAACGGGTATCAATCTTGATCACGTCATGCTCTTCAACAAACAGAGGAACGTATACAAGTGCGCCAGTCTCAACTGTAGCGGGCTTAGTAGCACCTGTTGCTGTATCGCCCTTGAAACCAGGCTCAGTCTCTGTGATCTCAAGCTCTACGAAAAGAGGAGGCTCAATAGCAAATACGTTGCCATTATATGAGCAAACCTTTACAGTCTCATTCTCCTTAACGAACTTAAGTGAATCGCCTACTGCATCCTCGTTAAGAGCAATCTGATCATAGCTCTCAAGATCCATGAAGTTGAACATATCGCCATCCTGGTACAGATATGTCATGTCCTTTCTGTCGATTCTTGCTGTAGGGAACTTCTCGGTAGGGCGGAAAGACTTCTCAACTACACCTGAGCTGATAATGTTCTTAAGCTTTGTACGTACAAAAGCTGCTCCCTTACCGGGCTTAACATGCTGAAATTCAATAATCTGATAAACGGAATTCTCGTACTCTATGGTAATGCCGTTTCTAAAATCTCCTGCTGAAATCATGGGTGATTCTCCTCCTTCAGTTGTAATGCAAACAATACTTGATATATTTTAAACCATCAATCTATTATTTTCAACCATTATTTTTTATCTCAAGCAGATAATCCATAGCCTGGAGATAACCGTCAAGACCCTGACCAAATATCTGCTTCTGGCACACCTCTGCCGTAACAGACACTGCCCTGAAGGATTCGCGTGCCGTGATGTCCGAGATGTGGACCTCAACCTTGGGGATATCCTCCACTGAAGCCAGGGCATCCCTTATTGCATAGCTGTAATGGGTATAGGCTCCGGGGTTGATTACGATTCCTGCGGTTCCGTCGCTGTAAGCGTCCTGAATCCTGTCAATAATCGCACCCTCATGGTTGCTCTGGAACACCTCAACCTCAATCCCCTTCTCCTCTGCCTTCTTTCCAATAATGGACAGAAGGTAATCATAATCCTGGTTTCCATACACCTTCTTCTCTCTTATTCCAAGAAAATTAAGATTAGGTCCGTTAATCACAAGAAGCTTCATAATATTCCTCCTACATAAGCTTGTTTATTATGCACTCCGCAACCGCTGCGGCATTAATTCCATCGGTATCAACACAAATCCCAGCCGCGTCCTTATAAAGAGGCGTACGGATTTTCAGCATACTTTCAATTTTTCCCATGAGATCATCCCCTGCCAGAAGCGGTCTGTCGCTGTTGCCAGAAACGCGCTTATATATCACCTCCGGCGAAGCCTCAAGGAATACCACAGGACCCAGAGCCCTTAGCAGTTTTCTGTTCTCTTCGCGAAGCACCATTCCTCCGCCAAGCGAGATAATTCCGCCAGCCTCTTCCCTGATAAGCTCCTTAATCAGTTCAGTCTCCATATCCCTGAAGGCCGTTTCTCCCTGCTGGGCAAAAATATCGTTTATACTTTTTCCCTGTGTCTTCACAATTCGCTCATCAGTGTCAATGACTGGAATCCCAAGTTTCCTCGACAGTTCACGCGCCACAGTGGACTTTCCACTTCCCATATATCCGCACAGAATGATCGGACGCCTGATCCCCGCTGCCATCTCCAGTCGCCTTGCGGCTATCTCGCACACTTCCTGGGGAACCTTATCCCCAGTGAAATGCTCATAGGCAGCTATTCCCTGATAGAGGAGCATTCGCAGTCCATTGTACGCTGGCTTCCCATGTGCCCGCAGGTATTTCATAAACTGAGTCTGGGCTGGCTTGTACACAAGATCCACGCCCACTGCAATCTTATCAAAAATATCCCCATCAGGAATGACACATTCATCGTCCCTTGGCGACAGGCCTACACTTGTACACTGAATGGCAACAAGCTCATCTTCCTCAATCTCGGAGATTTTCTCGTAGGTCATCGCGCTCATGCAGTCCCTGCCAAAGTGCGCATTCACGCAGTCAGCAATCTGCTGCGCCTTAGCAAGCGTCCTGTTGCAGATATAGACCTTACCTGCATTTTTTTTCGCAAGGGCATACGCCACAGCCTTGGATGCGCCTCCTGCCCCAAGCATGAGCACCGTCTTCCCTTCTATTTCTATTCCATAAAAATCGAGCTCCCGTGAGATTCCCTCTGCATCAGTGTTAAGTCCACGATACCCATTTTCTTCCCTCACAAGTGTATTCACGGCACCAATCACTGCGGCGGCGTCATCCACCGAAGAAAGGTACTCCATAACGTCCTGCTTGTGCGGCACAGTGACATTCATCCCCAGGATATTCAGGGCATGAGCTCCCTTCACGGCATCGCCCAGCTTCTCTTCCACATGAAAAGGGACATACACACACTTCATAGCGCTGCCATCCGACATGAGTTCAGATATTGTGTTGTGAATAACCGGTGAAAGCGTGTGTTCAACCGGATTTCCAATAAGTCCAAGCGTTCTTGTAGTTCCCGAAATAATCATTTTTTCCTGTCCTTCTCAAAAAAATATAGCACTATCTTCTCCAGATGCCGCTTGAGCACAATCTGAATCTCCTCACGGCTGTCTATCGGCCTCGTCAGAATACTGTACATGCCAACCCGCTTTGCACCCCAGACATCAGTAAATATCTGATCTCCGACATAAAGAACCTCTTCCTTTTTAAGTTCCATCATCTCGGCGGCTTTAAGGTATCCGCCCTTAAGAGGCTTATTTCCCTTAAAAATATATTCGCAGCCAACCGCCTCGGCAAAGCTCTTCACCCGGGGTTCCTTATTGTTGGAAAGGACCAGCACCTTCATTCCGATTTGATGAAGCGATGCAACCAGCTCAATGGCCCTTTCGTCAGCAGGGTCTCCGTGGGTGACAAGAGTGTTGTCTATATCAAAAATAACACCGCGCTTTCCTTCTGCCAGAAAGTGGGCATAATCAATATCGTAAGCTGAGTCCAGATACTCATCTGGATAGAATGTATTCAGTATTCCCATACCATCTCCACATCAAAAAAATTGGCAGCCGTTTTTACGACTGCCACTATCTTACCATATTTTATGCCATATACAATCAGCCATTTACAAAATACTGATACTGGCTGAGCACTGAATCTGCCTTAGCTCCTGTAAACCGCACATCCGAATCAAGAAGTGAGATGTCACTGTTCCTTCCAATCGTTTCAAAATCACGGATAACAGGAACGGACTCAGCAATCTCCGAAACACTCTTAACACGGCTGGATGCCGGAGTAGTTTCAGCAGTCTCCTCTGCAAGTGCCTTGACTGCCGCAGCGGCCGCTTCATGAGAAGAAGTCTGCACCTCCTTTTCAGGAGCAGAGGCTTCATCTGCAGAAGCATTTCTGCTGGCAGTGAGCGGTCCTTCCTGTCTTTCAGCGCGCATATTTATTGATTTTTTCAGGATGTCTGTATAATTTCCATACGGATCATACGACATTCCAGCAATTCCTGAAATACGCATATTGTTACTTTTTTCCCTTACTGTACTTCTTTACGAGTCTGTTATGAGCTGCGATGAGTGGAAATTTTATAAAGGTTGAAACCACAAGCACCAGAACAAGTACCAGGAGTATCCACATCACTACGCCCCTTATCGATTCAACCCAGGTGCTCCCAGGGCAGAACATAACTCCCACTGTCATGATTCCTGCAAACAATGTTGCGAGTACCAAGGCACCCATCCGAAATCGGTTCGCAACCACTATTCGGTGCTTGGCCTTTGCCAGCGCCTCTTCAAACTGCTTTTCATCCATGATCTTCTCTATATCCATCACTACTTCAGAATCTTCTTAATCTCTTCCATGAATGTATTGACATCCTTAAACTCACGGTACACAGATGCAAATCTAACATATGCAACTGCCTCAAGATCCTTAAGCCTGTCCATTACAAGCTCACCAATCTTGCTTGATGGGATCTCCTTATCCTCAAGACCAAAGATTTCTGTCTCAACATCATCAACAAGCTCTGTAATCTGTATTGCCGAAATAGGACGCTTGTGACAGGCCCTGAGAACACCAGCCTCAATCTTCTTCCTGTCATACGCCTCTCTGTTGTTGTCCTTCTTGATAACAATAAGGGGAATCGTCTCAACTTTCTCATATGTAGTAAATCGCTTATTACACTCGTCACAGATTCTTCTTCTTCTGATTGAGTTATTATCCTCAGCAGGTCTCGAATCGATTACCCTGGTATTTTCATGATTACAAAAAGGACATTTCATAAATTCTCTCCTAGAAATTGTTGTTAACGTGTCACGCGTTTACATAATTATACAAATACTGGTGATTTATGTCAACGAAATAATTTTATGTTAACAAACATTTTTCAGAAGAAACCTCCACATGATATAAGGGCACTGCCTGGCAGGCAGCAAAAAAGTCGCCGCATTTTCATGCGACGACTTTGTCATTACAAACATCAAAAAATAATTTAGTCATTCTTCTTAAGGAACCCAGGAATGCTGAGTGACTGTGAACCTGCTCTAGGAACGGTGGGTGTAACACCAGGAGTGTAACCACCACCAGATACCGGCTGGCCAGCCGAAGGAACTCCGGGAACTCCTGTTCCAGGAAGAACTCCTGTACCAATTGTTGAAGGAATCGGTCTTGTTCCTGTCTGAGCAGCAGGTCTCACACCATTTACTGCAGGTCTTGTATTAGGTACGGCAGCATATCCATTCTGCGCAGGTCTCGCCTGGGTAGCAGCAGGTCTTGCAAATCCTGTCGGCATAGCAGGTGCCGCAGGTGCTTCCACCTCTTCGATACCTGTTGCGATAACTGTAATCTTAACTGCATCAGGCTCGCTGTCATCATACATCGAACCAAAGATAACATTGATATCTGTTCCTGCAAGATCATTGACGTATGATACAGCCTCATCAGCATCCATGAGAGAGATATCTCCCGAAATATTTATGATGACGTCTGTTGCACCTGCAATGCTTGTCTCAAGAAGAGGACTCTCAACAGCCTGCTGTACAGCCTGAAGTGCCTTGTCATCTCCCTTTGCAGAACCAATACCGATATGGGCAATTCCCTTACCCTTCATAACAGTCTGAACATCAGCGAAATCAAGGTTTACAAGTGCAGGAACATTGATAAGGTCTGTAATACCCTGTACTGCCTGCTGTAAGACCTCATCAGCCTTCTTAAGCGCCTCAGGCATTGTTGTCCTGCGGTCACAGATCTCAAGGAGCTTGTCATTAGGGATAACGATAAGTGTATCAACCGCATCCTTAAGCTTCTCAATTCCACCGAGAGCATTGTTCATTCTTGTCTTAGCCTCAAATCTAAAAGGCTTGGTAACAACACCAACTGTGAGGATTCCCATGTCCTTAGCAGCCTTAGCCACAACAGGAGCAGCTCCTGTTCCAGTTCCGCCACCCATTCCACAGGTAACGAAAACCATATCTGCACCGCTGATAGCCTCAGTAATCTCCTCAAGACTCTCCTCAGCAGCCTTCTCTCCGATTTCAGGCTTAGCACCTGCACCAAGTCCCTTAGTAAGCTTCTCACCAATTTGGAGAAGTCTGGGTGACTTGCAGAGCTGAAGTGCCTGCTTATCAGTATTAATTCCGATGAAATCAACTCCGCCAATTCCATCATCTATCATTCGGTTAACGGCATTGTTTCCAGCTCCGCCGACACCGACAACAATAATCTTAGCCGCTGTATCCACATTATTTGAAACTATCTCTATCACGGTCTTCCTCCCTCTATATACAAACTGACCCAGTCGGTCAGTGTAAAATTACACAACACACTTTTAAATATATAATCTTTCGGCAAAATTATCAAGTAAATATTGTGAAGAAACTATGCTTCAAAGGACTTATTCTCCCTCCGAGGACTGATTTTCATCCAGCACATCTTCATCTGGCTCAGCATCCTCCTCCCCAATATTTTCTTCAACAAGATAATCATGCTGCTCTACATCGTCTCTCTGGAATGTGAAATAGTCATCATCTTCAGAGTAATCATCCATATAGAGCGTCCCCTCAAGTCCAGCCAGATCAGGAATGATTCCCTTGAGCTTAATCATTTTCTCATCTATGTCATCAAGGGTGCCGAGGTCTACCTTGGCAGTTCCAAAATAGAGCCTTACATTCCCATCCATGTCAAAATATATCTGGTCCGTGACTATGCTGTATTTTGACATCAGCTGGGTCAGGTTCAGGATATTCTTAAATATTCCTTCGTCTCCCACCGGCAGCTTCTCATACAGAACCACGTAGTCAAATTTAAGTCCTGTCACATAGGGGATGTCCGACTGTCTTGCCGAAGAGCTCTCCACCACGATTCCATCCTTGTCAAAATACATATACCTGTCAAGGTATTCAACGCATCCGGCAATCGCCTTCTCATACACAGTAATCGCTATGCTGTCAGGCGCCACAATATCGACATCCATGGTCTCCACAAACGGAATATCATCAATTACCTTGTCCTTGTACACAAATCCAAGATACAGGGAATTATGTCCGAGTGGACCACTCATCACCATATCGGCAATCTGCTCACTGGTATAGTGCTGATTGCCCGTGACAGTCACATTTGTCACCGTATAATTCTTTTTGACATACCTCACTCCGAGAGCCGCCACCACAATGAGCACAATTACTATCGGCAGGACAATCATCCATCTCTCTGGACCAATGTATGCCTTCTTCACCCTACTCAAGCACAATCTCCTTCGAAATATTAATTATCATCCCCATCTCCACCATGGTGCATACCACGGCCGAGCCTCCCTTACTGATAAACGGCAGTGTAACACCAGTATTAGGCATCGTTCCGGTAACTACGGCAATATTAAGAAGAACCTGAAGTGAAATATGGGCAATGACTCCAACCACCATCAAGGCTCCGGCGAGATCATTTGCATTATGTGCTATCATCATGGACCGCCAGATCAGAATCAAGAACAGTATAATTACAGCACCTGCACCAAACACGCCAAGTTCCTCACATATAACGGAAAAAATCATATCGTTCTGGGCCTCTGGAAGAACTCCAAGCTTCTGTATACTTCTTCCAAGTCCCTTGCCAAACAGACCGCCTGACCCAATGGAGTACAGTGCCTGAAGAGTCTGGAACGCATTCTGCGAGCGGCCTCTCAGGAGGTCCCACCAATCGACTACTCTTGTGATTCTAAAGCCCTTATCATCACTTGTAATAATATTATTCTCCAAAGCCCAGATGGTAACGCCACCAACCGCAAGGCCTATACCCGCAATAGCGAGAAAGGTGCGGTAGTTTTCAGTAGCCACAAATACCATCACGCAGGAAATACCAAAGATGATTATCGCAGAGCTGGCATTTTCTGTTAAAAAGCCAACCGCCACTGCCATAAAGAATCCTGGCGCCACAGCTTTTCCCATTCCTTTAAGGGTCTCAAGCTCTTTGCGTGGAATTTGCGATATAATAAAGGTAGTACAAAGAATAACCGCAATCTTGCATATCTCGGCAGGCTGAATTGAGGTATCAAACAGACTGAGCCAGCGGCTGGCTCCGTTCAGCGTCTTTCCTGCAAGACCTGTAACCACAATAACCACAAAGCATATCACCCAAAGAACGCACGACAAAATACTGGTCATAAGATGATAGTCAGTAAAGATAACTATAAGCATAAGTGCAAATGCAATCCCCGTTGCCATAACCTGTGTCTTCATAAACGCAAAGGTACTTCCCTCGTTATTTACTGACGAAGAATAAGAACCGGCTGAATACATCATTATGAGACCGAAGGCAACAATAAAAATAAGGACAACAACAAAGGTCCAGTCTACTCCTGCCTTGATCTTTTTCTCTTTTTTTCTTCTTCGAGCCATTACATTCCCACATTAAAGAGCGTTAACAAGTTCCTTAAATATTCTTCCGCGCTGTTCGTAGTTATCAAACATTCCCCAGCTTGCACATGCAGGAGAAAGCAGTACAGCTTCACCTGGCTGAGCCTTCTTTGCACATACATCTACCGCTTCCTCAAAGGTCTCTGCCATAATAATGCTCTCAAAACCATGCCTGCGGGCGCACTCTGCAATCTTCTCCGCAGTCTGTCCTATCAGCACAAGGTATGTCACCTTACCGTCAAAGGCCTCAATCCACTCATCATACTCCGACTGCTTGTCATATCCTCCGCCAATGAGTACAGTCTTTCTGTTCATTGCCTGGATACCCTTGATTGCGGCATCAACATTAGTTCCCTTGGAATCATTGTAATATGCAACGCCATTGACCTCGCGCACAAATTCAATCCTGTGCTCAACTGCCCTGAAGTGCTTTACTGTCTCGGCAATCGATGCAACGGGAATACCATAGCTGATTGCCATAGCACACGCAGCCATCACATTCTCAGTGTTGTGTCCGCCAAGGAGAAGCATTTCATCCGTTCTCACAACAGGAGTAATCTCTGTTCCCTTCTTGTAGAGGATTGTAACTCCATCCTCCGCAAGATATAATGCCTCATCCATTTTCTCAAGTGATTCAAGTCGGCTAAAGTATAACGCTCTCGCTGTTGACCTGGTTCCGAAATCCCTCGTAAGAGGATCATCGTAATTAAGGACCACAACCTCATCACCCGTCTGATTCTCAGCGATTCTCTCCTTCATCTCGATGTAGCATTCCATCGTATGATGCCTGTTGAGATGGTCAGGCGTGATGTTCAGGATTGCTGACACCTTAGGATGGAAACAATGGATTGTCTCCAGCTGGAAGCTGCTGATTTCCGCTACGGTCACAGTGTCTTCCTTTGTATCAAGTGCCACACTCGTATAGGGAGTTCCAATATTTCCCACAACGAATACGGATGAAAAATAATCGCTGCAGATCTGTCCAACAAGGGCTGTTGTCGTAGTCTTGCCATTTGTTCCAGTAATCGCAAGGACATCCCCCTTTGACAGAACATATGCAAGTTCAACCTCTCCCCATATCTCGATTCCCCTTGACCTGAATTCGTCAAGGAACGGAAGGTCCACCGGGACGCCGGGGCTGATTACAACGATGTCGATTCTGTCCTTCTCATTCTCAGGCAGTTCACCGAAATACATGTCAGCGCCTGTTCCATCCTGGAAGCGCGCCAGCACTTCCTCCCTTGTGAGTTTCTCATTTCCATCAAAAAGCACAGGGCTGGCACCAACCTTCTCAAGAAGTTCCACGGCTCCCACACCGCTCTTTCCGCTTCCCACAACGAGTATTCTTTTTCCATTCATTGAATTGTTCTTTTCTACAATATCCATTTTTTCACCTGCAATATTTTATTAGAATGCGAGCAGTGCAATAGCACACAGCAGCGCAGTCAGAATCGTAAACCCGGCAACAACCTTTGTCTCCTTGTATCCACAGAGCTCAAAGTGATGATGGATAGGCGCCATCTTAAAAATTCTCTTTCCGTGCGTAAACTTAAAATAACCCACCTGGAGAATTACTGAACACACCTCTGCGACATATACAAAAGCAACGATGATGATATAAAGCGGCATCTTCATAATAGCCGCAGTAACAGCGACATATCCGCCAAGCGCAAGAGAACCTGTATCTCCCATGAACACGCTCGCCTTATGGCTGTTATATACGAGAAATCCAGCAAGGGCACCCACCATCGCAGACGAACTAAGGCTCGTACCGCTTCCAAGGGCAACCGCTGCAAGCACAAAAAATATGCCCACTACTGCCGTCACGTTTGATGCAAGTCCATCGAGTCCATCTGTGAAATTGGAGCCATTTACAGTTCCAACTATCGCAAATACCATGAGCGGATAATACAACAGTCCCAGGTCAATCTGATACGACGTGAAGGGAACCATTATCTCACTGCCTACCCCAATTGTTTCCCTCATAATCACAAGAAGAATCACAGAGAGAACAATCTGAAGGCTGAACTTCTGCCAGGCCCTAAGTCCCAGCGAGCGCTTCAGCACAACCTTGATGTAATCATCAATAAAGCCTATCACTGCAAATCCCAGTGTACCAATAAGCACAACCAGTATTTCCTTCATATCCCCGGATACTACCCCTGCCACGATACAGGCAATCGCAAACCCAGTCAGGAAGATAAAACCTCCCATTGTCGGCGTTCCATTCTTCACAAGGTGAGTCTGCGGCCCATCATCCCTGACTGTCTGCCCAGCCTTAAGACGCATCAGAAAAGGAATCAGGGGAATCCCAACAATAACGCTGATAATAAAAGCTACCACTCCAGGATATAAATAACTAAAATACATGATTTCTCTCCTTAATCAACACCATTATCAATCCATGAATGAAGTACTTCCCGAAACAGGAAGCAGGGTATCAGGGTTCAGAACCTGCCCAGTATTGGGGTCAATGGGATATCCAGTCTCTGCATCAAACTTGATTTCCCTCTCCTCGGCAGACTCATTCTCGCCCTCGTCGTCGCCGTCTTCGACTCCATCCTCTTCCATTCCCGGAACTGTATACTCATTATTTTCCGAGCGTCCATTCGTGTTGCCCTCTGTCTCTGAATCTTCAGAAGTTCCAGCAGCCGATGAACCACCGTTCTCAGTTGAAACCATCTCGCCAATTTCGTTCACGCTGACCGAACCAGCGGTAATCGAGAATGTCTGCTGCTTCTGTGCAAGCTCTTCCTTCTCTTCCTCTGAAAGTTCTTCTGTCATGAAAATATTCATGTAGGGAAGAACCTCTGTCATGATATCTCTTGTCAGCACCGTTGCAAGTCTTGCATTATCCTGTGCAAGAACATTGGGCTGGTCAATAACCACATATATAAGCACCTGCGGATCATCCGCTGGCACATATCCGCAGAACGATACAAGATAGTTCTGCTTATCACGGGGAAGCTTCTCCGCCGTTCCCGTCTTACCACCCATGGTATATCCCGCAGGACGGGCAGTATATCCTGTTCCTTCTGAGCCCTCCATTACAACGCTTCTAAGCATATCCTTAATCTTGTCAGAAGTCGAATTGGAAATTGTCTGCTTAACGAGCCTTGGCTCAATCTCCTCCACCGTGGCTCCCTCTGAATTGAGGATCTTGCTCACAAAGTGCGGCTGATAATAATATCCGCCATTTATCAGAGAACAGTAACCTGCGGCTATCTGCATCATGGTTACATTGAAGCCCTGTCCGAAGGAGCCTACCGCAAGGTCCGTCTGTCCCATGCTCTCATTAAATACAAGCGAGGACGCATTAGTCTCTCCCGCAAGGTCCACATTGGTCTTTAGTCCAAAATTAAACAGCCTGTTATACTTAAGCCATTTCTCCTTGCCCATGGCAAATGCAACATTCATAAGCACGACGTTGCAGGACTTCTGTATACCCTGTGTCACTGATAGAGGACCATCTCCAAGCCTGTTGTGGCAGTGGATTGTATGTTCACCAATCTCGAGCGCGCCCGTGCAGTTATAATTCTCATTTCCAGTAATGTCGCCGTCCTCAAGCGCAGCGGCGACGGTGAAGGGCTTCGCCGTTGATCCTGGCTCATAGGTATCCGAAATACAGAAATTCTTCCATATCTGGTTTCGCGCCTGCGAGACTTCATCGTCATCCATCTGGGCAAGTTCTTCGCTCGAATAGAACGGTTCAAGATTGCCGGGGTCATTGAGGTCATAAAACGGGTAGCTTGCCATTGCAAGTACCTCTCCATTGTTCGGGTTCATGATGATGCATCCGATATTTTTTGCACCATTTCCCTCTCTTGCTTCGTTCTTATGCTCCTCATTGAAAGCAACCAGGTGCTTCTCGACAATTCCCTGGATGTTGGTATCCAGAGTCGTCACTATCGTGTTTCCATCGGTGGCCGGCTTGATTGTCTGCTCAACAATGGAATCCTCAGTCAGATATCCATAGCGTCTTCCGTTTGTGCCGTTCAGCACATCAGAATAATAATCCTCAAGTCCAAAATATCCCAGGTTGTTGCCCTGAGTGAAGCCTATGACATCACAGGCAAGAGAACCATAGGGATAGCGTCGCTTGTAGTCCTCTTCAAACCACACGCCGCGTACATCCTTAAGAACATCGCCACCTTCGGCCGTATTATCCTTTTTCGCCGCTTCCTCATAGTCAAGGTATGCCTGCCTCTCATCATAGGTCAGGTTCTTTGCAAATTTTTTATACCTGGATGTCGGCACCTGCTCCATGTATTCCCTGACAGCAGCAACATCAACTTCAGGGAAATATTTCTTAATTGCGCTAAGAGTCGGCTCAACGTACTTGCCTTCATCCTCATGCATCGCAACAGTATCGATAATAAGGTTGTACACTTTCTCACTGTATGCAAGCTTGCTGCCCTTCCTGTCAACAATATCCCCCCGCTTATAGGGCAGTGTAGAACTGTTGTATTTCTGCTGCGAATAGACCTGTCTCTTATAGGATTCTCCATGATCCTTGTTGATATAGATTATCCGGACACCCAAACCAACAAAAGCCAGTAGTACAATAAAATAAAGTACTACCAGCTTCCTTTGCATATACTGTGTAAATTTTCTGGCTGTATTACTGTTATTCTTCACATCAAACCCACACTGAATCTATTGCTGCGGAATATCCTGATACTGCCTGACATAATCGCTATCCTCATCAACAAAGGCCACGATCTGATTCTCATTGGGATATGTCATCCCAAGTTCCTCCATGGCAATTTTCTTGATTTCCTCAAGGTCCACAGCTCCCATTATTCTACCATATTCTTCATCATTTGCAAGTCGCAAGTCATTGAGTTCACTTTCCTTCTCAGTGATATTGTGCTGCGTAGCTGTAATTTCTGCTCTCAGTGTCAGGTATCTATAACAGAAGAGCCAGAGTGTTCCAATTGCAGCAATGAGGAAAACAGCATAACCGAAGCTCATGTACCTCGCCTTCTCCCTGTTTCTTCTCACCTGAACGGATACCTTGCGTGGTTTTGGCGCCCTGCGTTCAGGCTCATACGGTGCCGGTTCAAGCGAAGGTGCAGCGCTGCCACCGATATATGTTATCTTTGAATC
>DCHL01000039.1:0-1741 GCA_002317595.1 Lachnospiraceae bacterium UBA1753
CGCTCACAGTTTCAACCTCAATCTCACTCGTGGTCTCATTCTCTGTTTCGCTAATATCCTCCTCGCTCTCGGCCTGCGAGGCGAGGAATGCTGCATCCTCCTCAGCCAGTCTCACGAGCTCGGCCTGATCTGTGATTCTCTTACCGAGCACGACGACCTCCTGCTCCTGCATGAGTCTGGTCTCCACAATCTTCCTCTGGAGAAGGCTCAAACGGCTGAGCTCATTGGCGAGCTCGACCCTCTTCTTCACAAGAGGATTTCCGACTGCCAGTGCCTTGACCTCCGCATAGCTCAGCACAGTGTCATCCACATTAGAACCATCACGCTCAGTGATTGAGCCAGACAGTAGTTCGGAGATGAAGCGCTGCTTCGTCTCAAGGAGCTGCCATGAATAGGCATCAAAGCTTCCTTCAGTGATATATCTGAAGATGGATACCTTGCTGTTTGTATTGCCCTGTCTCAGGATTCTTCCCTCACGCTGCACCATGTCCGCAGGTCTCCAGGGAATATCAAGGTGGTGAAGTGCCACCAGTTTATCCTGCACATTCACGCCGAGTCCGAGCTTGAAGGTCGATCCGATGAGGACTCTCACCTTGCCCTCCCGCATTGCTTTAAAGAGGGCAGACCTCTTTGCCTCGGTCTCCGCATTGTGCACATACTCAATCTCCTCCGGTCTAACGCCAAGTGCCACCAGGATGTGACGGAGGGCATCGTATACATTGAAGCCCGCCTTGGGTGTCGAGGTATCACAGAACACGAGCTGCGTCAGCTTGTCTGCCTCGGTCGCAGTGTAGATTTCAAATATTTTTTCCGCACAGCGAAATACCTTGGCGTCATCCCTAGGTCTAAGCTCCATGCCAACCAGGCGCACATCGAGAGCTGCCTTTCTGCCGTCAGTTGTGATCTTCAGCATGTTATCCTGCGTTCTGGGAACCTTGTGCTTCCTCACGCGCTCAGCTCTCCTCGTTATCTCCTTGAGGTACTCTGAGAATGCGCTGCTCCTTCTGATGAGCTCATCCTCGTAGCCGTCGAACTCGGGGATTCCTGCGGACAGGTCCACCTGGTGGAAGTCCGCGATATTGCCAAGAAGCGCCGTGAGTTCGGGCAGATTATGGAACTTCGAGAGTCTCGTGGTGAGTCTGTAGGAACTCGTGTCCACGTCAATCTCAAACTCCGTGCTTCGCTCCGCAAACATGCCAACCCAGCTGTCGAAGTTCTGAAGCTCCACCATCGCCAGTTCGCCTTCCTGCAGATACTTCTGCATGACAAAAACATCGGTAATTGAGTTCGTAATCGGGGTTCCCGTCGCAAACACAACTCCTCTTCCATCGTTAATCCTCTGAATATAGTGGACCTTGTCCATCATCTCCTGGCACTTCTTCGAACCCTTTGGATTGAGGCCGAGCACTCTGTCAATGTGGGTGGTCATCGGCACATTCTTGAAATTGTGTGCCTCGTCCACGTAGAGCCTGGTGATGCCAAGCTCGTCAAAGCAGATGCCGTCATATTTTTTCTCCTCAGGTTCAGTGACCTGAAGCTCCATGAGCTGGTCGTGAATCTTCTCTGCGCGGCGCTGCGATGCCTTCGTCTTCTTGAACTGGCTGGTGCTCGCAATCTTCTGCGCCTCATCGCGCAGCTCCGTAATCCTATACTTATCAGACAGCGGAATCTGCTCAAAGCAGCTGTAGGCCATGATGATGCCATCGTACTCGCCCATCCTGATATCCATAAGCACCGCCTG
>DCHL01000039.1:1810-3664 GCA_002317595.1 Lachnospiraceae bacterium UBA1753
AGCTGCAGGTACATCTCCTTCCACTGTCCCACCACATTGTTGGGCACGACATAGAGATTCTTCGCGCCATTAATGCGGCGCAGCTCCATGCCCGCTGCAATCATGACGTACGTCTTGCCCGCACCCACGTCGTGAGCCAGCAGTGTATTCGGGGAAAAAATAATTCTTGCAACTGCATCCTTCTGATAGGGCATAAGTGTGATGTCACCGCTCATTCCCGGGAACTCCAGGAAAGATCCGTCGTAGACTCTTCTCCTGACGCAGCAATACTTTTCTGTATATATTTTTTCCAGTAATGCCTTGCGGATCTTGTTGGCCCAGGCCCACTTCACGAAATCTTCCTGAAGCTTCTTCTGCTTCTCGGATGCGAGCATGGTCTCACGCTCGTTGAGCTGCTTGCGCTTTCCGGACTTTGTAGTGCTGCAGCTAACCTCGTCATACACTGCAACGGTCTGCATGTTCAGTGTCTTGCGGAGCATGTCAACGGAATCCACGCGCTTCGTACCATATCTGAGCTTGGCACCCCAGGTCATAAACGTCTTGCTGACCTCCCAGGTTCCCATGATCTCATCGTGCTTCACATAGCAGCCGAATCCCATAATGTCATGGGCAAATTCCTCAATCACGCTGGTGGGTACCCAGGGCGACCCGATAGTCAGGTATATCTCATCTGAGGTGGCGGCCTTCGGCACAATATTCTTAAGTGCCTTGACATTACGGCCAAACCTGACTGGCATGCGCTTGCTTGCTTCTCTTGCCAGGGCGAGCTTCTCCCTGAGGTTGCCCGACAGATACTCGTCTGCAGTCTCCCAGCCCTCATCAACGACGCCGCCCCAGGTCGCAGGATTCTGGTACACCGAATCGCCCAGTCCGTCAATGAGCTCGCGGCATGTCAATCTTGAAATCCTCATCATATATGGAATGTTCACGCATCCCTTGTTCTGCAGGGACATAATGAGTGCATCAGCCGCCGCAACTCTGTTCTCCTCGAGGTCATCATCATCGTTCCCGTCATACTCAAGCTCATGGCTGCGCCTTGAACCACCATCGCTCTCCCTATCTGACACGCTCGCAAATCCATCCCTGCCCGACACGCTCGCAAATCCATCCCACGAAAGGTCCAGATCCACGCTTCCAATTCCGCCTGTACCATCTAATTCCATGAAACCATCATTTAAACCATTATTGGAGCCATCGTAATCTTCATCATCGTCTCTCTCTTCAATCCACCAGTCGTCTCTCATCCCATACCTCCCGGCAAAATCCACCTACTTCACCCATTAATTTCATCAGTACACACACTTTATACCAGTTTGGTTGTCCTAAAAAGTGTACTAATAGTTTAATTTATCCGTGAATTGTGATTTTTTAATTGGTTTCTCGTGTTGTCTTTGCTTTTCTGTTGTTCCCTCTTTTGTTGTTCCCTCTCTTTCTGTTGTCCTCTCTTTTCCTGTTGTTCTCGCTTTCCTGCTGCTTTTATTGGCTCACTCTCATTATTGGCTTGTAGCCTATACAGAAATTTTGTTACCTGTATCGGCTTGAGTACGGTTTCTGCATCTAGCCTATACTGAAATTTTGTTACTTGTATTGGCTTGAGTATGGTTTCTGCATCTAGCCTATATTGAAGAACAGTAGAGTGTATTGGCTATCGATACTTCCTCGCACAGAGCCAATACATTCAGATTTTCACCTGTTAGTCCTTCGTATTGGCTATGTGATAATTCTTACACTTAGCCTATAAAAAAAGTTTCCTTGGAATATTGGCTCACATCGCATTTTGCCCCAAAGCCTATACACGTCTATTTCAGCACTTTCAAAACAGTATCGGCCGTTCGCATTTTCACCCATCGAGCC
>DCHL01000039.1:3698-10484 GCA_002317595.1 Lachnospiraceae bacterium UBA1753
AGCCAATAGTTTTCACTCCCCAAGCCAATAGTTTTCACTCCCCAAGCCAATAACTCAGCAGACTAGTCCCTCTTAACTCTTCTATATACAAAAAAGAAGCAGCCCCTTTGATGGTTCTCATCAAAGGCAGCTGCCTACTTTCCTATTACACTAATATTGACATTGTGACGGATTGCTCTCTTTTCCGATCACCAGTCCTCCCAGTAATCCTCTGCATCGGAATCATCTGGCATGAATCCATCCCACTCGTCCATGAACTCATCGTAATCCTCATAGTCATCGCAATCCGGCATATCATATTCTGACGAATAATGCTTTTTTGTCGTACGCCTATAGCTGCTCGTGTAAGCACTTCTCCTGACACTCGAGCTTACTGCTGACCTTCTGTAGACACTTGAGCTGCCTGAAGAATTGCCGTCAGCTTCCTCAACAGGATATTCAGGCGGGGTGACATATTCAGATGTCGAAGTCGCCCTGGCGGTAGTCCTCTTCCTCACAGACGAGTGGGACGAATGATAATATCCCGACGAATGACCGCCATGACCACTACTATTGCCACCGCCCAAATGCGGAACTATTGCCGATATTGCAAGACACACAAACAGTGTGACCCAAAAAACTTTCTTAGAAAAATCATCCATGGCATCTTCCTCCAACCTAAATGTATTGTACCACCTGACCTCCCCATAATACATCACACCATGTGACTTTTTTCGTACTCGGTAGAATAATCTTCTTTGTGATAGGTGTGAACAGTAACAACCGTCTCAAGAAAATAGGAAAAGACCACATCTACCGCCATAGATGTGGTCTAATAATTATCCTGATTCAATTGTTCTCCTTATCTGAAAGACTTCTGAAATCTGTTCCGTAAGATTATGAAATCTGTTTCGTAAGAATTATGAAATCTCTTCCGTTAATCTACTTTGCAAAACTCTTGTAATAAGCCTCGAGGAACGCTGCAATCTTCTTTAACATAATCGTGATCTCCTTTCAATTTCTATGAAACTTCATTTTCGAAACTTCAATTCTTTTGAAACCCGCCCAGCGGATTCATTACTTATTTCTCTTGTCACGATTAATATAGCATTATGCGCGTTATAATAAAAATACTTGTTTTGTTACGTTGCAATACCCAATGGGTATGGCACATCGGCTACAGATGCATTTTCTTAAGAAGCCTATACCCTCAGAATCTCAGTCTTTTCGTCTCGTATTGGCTTCTGCCCTTTTGGTGTCGGAAGCCAATACAAGAAATTTCTTATCCGTATCGGCTACCACATTCTTTCTTACCACAGCCTATACCCACATACCACCAAGCAACTCTGATGTGTATCGGCTCTCAGTGCATTCTCTTAAGAAGCCTATACTCGCAGAATTCCAGCCTTTTGCTCTCGTATTGGCTACGAGCCATTTCCCTGGCATAGCCTATAAAATTAGTTTCTTTGGCGTATTGGCTTCTAACATTTCTCGCCGCCTAGCCAATACCTACATCCAATGAAGCTTGCCAATGTTAATCGATACTTTGTTTACCGCAACCTTAGAACCATATTTCTTGGTAAGGTTATTTGTCGAAAGATATTTTTTCAAATCCTTGTCCTCTTTTCTTATTTCTCGTACTGTCTGTGTTTTTTATTGTACTTCCTTTATTGTGCTTCTTTTTTTGTGCTGCCTTTTATTGTGCTGCCTTTTATCATTGTTCTGCTATCATTGTGTTCGAACTTTTCCTCTGACAATAGCCACTATAAAGTCCCTTGTTAAATATAATGACAAGAAAAGGTAAAGAAAGTGTAAAGAAATGAAAAAACCACATCTACCGCAATAGATGTGGTTAATGACGTATTTTGGGGGCTATGTGCTTTCCGCATTCCCTCCCTACGCAAAGGTCACGGCGGGGCCAGCCAGCTTCTTGCTCTCGTAGAGAGCCTTGTCGACGATTTCGTAGAGCTCTGTGAAGTTGGAGCTATCTCCCTCCTTCACGATGAGGGCACCGGCACTGACAGAAATTCCAGGGAAATCCTTGGCAGTTATTTCCTTACCACCCGGACAATTTGCAAAATCAGCCTCTTCAACCTCAAAGGAAGCGATTCTGTCCATGAATCGAGCCAGGATATGGCGGCCGTCCTTTTCACTGATTACGTTGGGCGCATAGGCAACAAACTCATCACCACCGAGACGGAAGATGATATCATCATCCCTGAAGGTTACCTTGAGGGAATTGGCGATATGCATCAGGACCTTGTCGCCAAATACATGACCGTAGGTATCGTTGATGCCCTTGAAGTTATCAACATCGAGGATGCAGAGCATTCCTCCTGCACTGCAGCGCAGCATCTCCGAAGTCCTCTTCTCACCGCTTCCACGGTTCATGACTCCCGTCATGAGGTCCAGCTGAGACTTCTCGATGAGCGACTCACGCTCCACAGCAGCCTTGATCATCGCATCAATATTTTTGAAAGCGGCAATCACATACTCATCACTGAACTCGCCGCCGAGCTTGATATAGTTAAACTGATAATAGTGAATCTCTCCATTCTCGATGACACGGTAACCAGAAGAATACTCCTTCTTTGTTTCCAGCTCTGCCATGACATTCTCAAGACTCATGTCGTGAATGAGCGACTCAGCATCCGGCGGATATACCCTATCCCTGACATATCTTCTCATGAACATGTCGTAGGCATAGCTTCTGATATTCTTGGGATTCAGTCCGTCGGTGACATATCCGTCAAGCTTGACAATGTCGCAGATACCTTCCTTCACATATATTTTAAAAATATTCAGGTAGTCACGGCTTAACGCCTCAACAACCTGGAACTGCTCCTTAATCCGCTTGCTGATTGCGTTCTCACGGCGAATATTTTCATCCACATCAATAAAAGCAAGAACATAGTACCCAGGGTCAGCTGTCCTTGCAAAAACCATCTGGTAGTACTTGGGCTCGCCCTCAACAATTCTTGTGTACACAAGACGGAAGATGCCCTTTCGCTCAAGCTGCCTGAAAATATTCTCAGGGCAGGCCTCGGCCCGTACACGCTCACGGTCAAACTCTGCCACAAACTCATCGATATAAACGCGGTATGCATCGTTGTAATTTGGTGTGAATTTTATTCTCTCAACAGGAGCACTGGCCGCCTTCGCGCCGTTATTCTTGTACAGCGTCATATCAAGAGTCTTTGTGTTAACCACCCAGACAGTGTGGAAATCCTGCGCCAGACCTTCGTTTACGCGCATGCTCACAAGGAGACTGTCGTTGATTTCCTCGAGGTGCTTCTTGTTAGCGTTGATCTGCGTGATGTCCTTCGAACTGCACATAGCGATAACATCGTTGGTGTTGTGATTCCTATACATCACGATGATGTTACTGATTGTCCTCGGCTGCTTGCCAGGCATACAGCAGGTGTACTCAAATTTCTGCTCAGCCCTGTCGTTTGCATACTCGTCAAGGAGTCTCTCGCGATCAAAATATTTGAAGTACGCCTCGCGCTCCTCATCAGATGTGATGATGTCGCTGGTTCTCACAATGAACTGTTTCAGGGGACATGGGCAGGGAAGGTCAAGTCCATTCAGAATGGCGAACTTTGCGCCATCAAGTTCCTCGTAAATCTCATCCTCGATGAGTCCACGGCTCAGATTGATATTGTAGGTCCTGATTGTCCTGTTAATCCTCGTCCGAAGAGCCTGCTCCTCTTCGCTGATAGTCAGCATAAGCCTTGCATTCTCATCCCTAAGAGCACGCAGTCTGTCGTTGAACTCCGCAACAAGGGCATGCTGCTCACCTGGATAATCCTCGTAGTTGATGTAACCGCCATTCTCATTTCTGTCTGCCATATTTACTCCCTCTATATATCGCATGCATATCGAGATATCTTCCCTGTATTCACACTTTGTGTTCATGTTCTGTGTGTGCTCTTTTCAACAGCCTATTTTTTCCCAAAGATTTTATTGAAGAACTTGATAATAGTTCCCACCAGCAGCGCGGCGATAATGCTACCTTCTCTGACTCCCTCAAGTCTTCCAATGAATACAAGGCAGATTATTGCCGAACCGACGATGTATGCCACGTCGAAAAAGATTTTTATATTCTCATATTTATAACCAGTCACCTGTCCGATGGCGCGGTTCATTGCTTCGCCGGGAAGCATTGCAACACCACCGCGCAGCTGCACCCAGATTCCAAATCCGAGAATCACACAGCCGAGCAGCATGAACAGGAACTGCATAGGGTACGAAGTCACCTCGATGTCCCTTATCAGGAAGCATGAGAAGTTGGTGAGATACCCATATACAAAGGCTAACACAGTCTGGATAAAAATTTCAAGAGGATTACACCTGCTGCGCAGAAGTAAAACCTGGACAGTGATCTGAATGACACTAAGCAGATTAAGCCACCCGCCGAAAGTCAGCAGATGGCTTATCAATGAAACCGAGTAAGGAAGCGAGGCCACGGGTGATGTACCCAGGCCCGCCTTAGTTGAGAAGGCCACGCCCATCGCCGCGATGAACAGGCCTATGATAAACAGTATGTACCTAAAGATGATGTTATTCTTCATGAGAGACTCCCTGGGGCTTAGCAAATGCAATATCCCCGCCTTTGTTTTGGGCCCTCCCCCGACTTCGTTGGGGGCTAGCCAACAAATCCGAAGGCAGTCTTGGGCGCCGCGTAGCACTGGCTTGCGTTGACCTCGAAGTCCTCAGGCACGAGCTCGCTGATGCGAGTCTTCGGGATGCTGCGCCTGCCGTACTTCTTGAGAAGACGACTCGACTGGTGCATGCAGGCCTGCTCAAAGAGGTTTCGGGCGAAACGTCCGTTTCCGTATTCCGCCTTGCGGCAGGCATCCCTAAAGATGGCAAGACACTTCTCCCTCACACCCTTGCCAAGCCTGTAGCCACTCTCCTTTGCGAAGAGCTTCGTAATCTCGTAGAGTTCCTCGGGCCTGTAATCAGGGAAGCTTAAGTGGTAGGCGATACGGCTCCTGAGACCCTCGTTCTTCTTGAGGAATTCCTCCATCTTGTCAGGGTATCCCGCAAAGATAACAATGACATCATCCCTGTGGTTCTCCATCTCCTGGACAATCGTGTTGATGGCCTCGTCGCCGAAGGAGTTGCTTCCGTCAACTAAGGAGTACGCCTCGTCGATGAACAGCACACCGCCCTTAGCCTCCGCAAACTTCTGCTTGATTGTCTTCGCAGTCCAGCCCACATACTTTGCCACCAGGTCAGCCCTGCCACACTCCACATAGGCACCGCTCTCAATAATTTTTTCATCCTTGAGAATTGCGGCGATGAGTCTTGCCACGCTGGTCTTCGCAGTACCTGGATTGCCTGTGAAAATCATGTGCATCGAATTGCTGCCAACCTTCATGCCCGCCTGCTTCCTCATCACGCGAATCCTGCCGTTGCCGATGATGTCGTCCACAAGAGTCTTGATTTTGGTAAGGCCCACCATATGCATGAGCTCGTCGTAAGGCTTTGACTCCTTCTCCTCAAGCTCCGCCTTCAGCAGACTGCACTTACTATATTCCTTATAATATTTTTCCTTAAGTTCACTGGCAACCCACGTATTATAGGCTTCCAGAATATCGAAATATCTGAACTTCTTCTTCCTCTTAAGACGGCTTCTCGCATCGTCCTCAGTCGCTTCCCGCTCTTCCTTGGCAGCCATCTCCAGGAAGCACTGTACCGCCTTATCCTTGTCAGCAGCGCCGTCCATAATCTCGATGAAATCCACATCGCCCACCAGCTGGGAAGTGAGCTTTCTCGCAAATCCCGGCTCCTTATTGCTCTCCACAACGATGAACAGCGTATCCTTCGAATACTTGCGAATCAGCCTGTCAAACTCCTCCACCACACGCGTGTATGCATTGGCATAATTACTGTCCTCCGCATCCAGCGCAGAAGCATAGATGACGACGGTATTGCCCTTGGAAGCACTGAACAGCATGTTCAGCGACTCCTCGTCATAGCATCCCGAAGTAATCCTGACGATATCCGTGACTCTATTGCCGAGAAGTCTGTTGTTGGCAAGAAGCGCCTTCACCAGAACCTCAGCCACAACCTGGGCATCATAGTTCGCATCAGCATGAATCATATAGTGAACAGGATGTCCCTTGAATTCCTTCACATTATTCGGTGAAAAAATTCGGCCTATCTCTTCTTCCAGTGAGCTGTCAAATATCCCCTTTCGAAGCGCAGCCATAGTATCCTCTTGGGACTTGTAGGCATCCACGCACTGCTCCCTTACATTGAATTCATCACACCCAAAGTAATCAAATCCGGCACCAACCGGAAAGTATCCCGGAAAGCTGTCAATGTTGGTTCGCGAAGCCTTCCTGTAGCAGGCCATGGCATCACGCCCCGTAATTGACTTGCAGGACTTGAGTCTCGTCAGTCTTATATCAGAGTTCTCCTTCACAGTCTTGCGCAGGAAGTCATCCCACTTATCATCAGTGCCCAGTTCACGGCAGATAAGAAAAAATATTCCATTCGCATCACACTTATAGCCCATGGCGGAAAAATCACCGTCAAGACCAATACTCGCGCCAAGCGATTCATTGACCTCATTAAGAAGCTTACGATAAATCTGCTTCTCGCTCAGAGTCTCGTCATCTTCCTTAACCACTCTCTTGAAACTGTAAGAAACGTCAAAAATCAGCATACGCACCCTCCTCATAACAGGAGCCCATCCGCGGCCCCAAATGTACGTTAATCAATTCTTCACATACATAATATTATAAGTAGGTGTACTAATTTCTGCACTAAACCTGTAGGCTACTGATACTTCGC
>DCHL01000039.1:10517-16632 GCA_002317595.1 Lachnospiraceae bacterium UBA1753
AGCCCCATCTCACCCCTGATACTTCGCGTACATCTTCCCGAGTTCCTCACGCAGCTCATCCCTCAGGCTCGCTGGCTCTAATACCTCAACGGCCGCACCATACTGAAGCGCCCAGTAGAACATGGCATTTAAGTTGGTGACAACCCTGACAACAATCTCGTCAGAGTCCTTGTCCTGGCTCACTATCTTTACGTCTTTGCCGAACCAGTCAATGACCGTGCCGATAAAATATGACCGGCACCTAAGTCGCACGGGAGCACTCTCCCCACAGAACATGTAAGCATGCTCCGCCAGGTGCTTTGGCAGGTCAAGGCCATTCTCAAGCCCCTTCACCTGCTTCTGGGGTTTCCTCTTCTCAGTCAGAATGCTAAGCTCAGTAATCTTGTCAATCCTATAGTAGGACACATCGTCAAACCCATCCAGGTTGCAGAGCAGATAATACCAGCCATTGGACGCTATCATCTGGTAAGGACTTACCTTGTATATTTTTTCCCCGGAGTGCATCTTGAGGTCAGTGCCGTAGCTCAGGTACTGGAACTGCACCTTCTTATTCGCATCAATGGCGTCATTGATTGCACTTATCGTGTAGAGAATCTGGCGGTTGTCGGGCCTGATGGAATTCTCAGCGGCATGCACATGTGACACCTTGTTCACAAAGTAGTTGCTGCCCAGGTCCTCCAACTTCCTGATGAGTTCCTTCGCCTGCCTGTTGTTGATGGTGCGCGAAGAGAGCACACTGTCAATCAGCATTCTGAGTTCTGCCTCGTCAAAAATTCCCCCAGCCAGGTAATACCCGCCATCCGACTCAATGTCGTAATTCAGATTTCTAAGGAATTCCACGTTGGCCCTGACGGTCCTTCTATCGCAACCCTGAACACCGTACTCCGACTCCAGGAGGTCAATTATCTTCTGCTGAGTCAGCCTGTGGTCCGCGTCAGAGTGCTTGCGGAGAATCTCCAGAATCAGGATGATCCACATCTTCTTATTGGCAAGTCCGTATATTTTCAGTTCGCTCATACCCATTCTTCCTTCTTATCAATGGCCAGGACTACAACCTTGCAGTCATCGTAGGTCATGCCCTCCTCAAGCTCGAAAGCCTTGCTCTGCCAGGCTTGGGTGCCCCCTTACAGAAATCATACATTTTACGTTAATTCTGTAAGGATTTTACTCTATTGTATGCGTCAACCTTACAGAAATCGTGCTTTTTGAGCCAAATCTGTAAGGTTATTACTCTATTGTTTACTTCAACCTTACAGAAATCATACATTTTACGTTAAATCTGTAAGGTCACACTTTTGTAAAAAAGATTCTTTTATCATATCCACGGTCCACCATACACAGTTCAATTCACTTCCACGGTCTTGCGATTGTGAGATCTCTCAGGCTCATGTTGAGGTGGTCATCCACAGTGATCGCATCATAGAGATCATTGAGTGCCAGCAGGAGCTTCTCTGCATTTTTGCTGTCGATGATTGATTCCTGAAGTATATCGTAAAACACAGGACCAAGTCCCTTTATCGCCCCTGGAAATTGTGTCGATTCCTGAATGAACAAACCCTTCGCTCCCGAATATGGCCACTCCTTAATCTTGTACTCACACCAGTCCTCACGGAGGCGAGCGGCACATCGCCCAAATCCGTAAGATGGTTCACTCGCATCCATTACTCCACACCAGCAGTACTCGAAGAAGGCAGCAAGACTCTCAATCACAATCTCCCTATTCTTTGAGGTCCCACTCCATACAGAATGCTTACCTATCCATCTGTTCCATTTGTTGCATTCATAAAGCGCATAATGATATGCATGGAAGGTCTCATGAATCAACGTTGAATTAAAGACTGCCTCAAAGGAGGATTCCCTGACAATTTTTGAACGTGCCATCGCTCTTGGATAAAGTACAATCTTCATTTCGTCGGAAATAAATACGCCAAATAGAACCTGAACCTTTCCACGGTCCTTTATATTCTCAATCAGTTTCTTGATCCTCTTTCTAAGCTCCGGTGGTTCTATCCCGTACTCACCAAAGTCCCGCCAATCCGTACTGCCATTAATCTCCTCCAGTTCATGCTCCCACGCTTCCTTGTTTATCGGAACATCACAATATGGGGTGTTACAACATAAATCATTCTCAGCTCTATATCTGTCGTTCATCCGCTCAATCAGATTAAGGACCCGCTGCAGATACTCTCTGACACTTCTATTTAGAGTTTCATTCATCTCCAGCAGTGAAATTATCTCTTCAGCAATCTCAGCAAGTGATACACCACTTCTTCTCATGTATCTGATTTCATCTGAAATCTCCACACCGTAGTAATATCGCGCGTAGCCGTCAATGACGGTAAGATCAACCACACTCTTAATCTGGCCGAAAATATTTCTCGACACAGTTTCCGCTCTATCAGTCAAGTCCCTGCGAGAAGCCTCGCTCAACATATGCCCGTTACTTAGATTAAGATAGCTATCTAAATTCCTTACCATGACGCCCTCCCCAAAACAAAAATATAAATTCATTATAGTACAGCGCCAAAGCAGACTCAAGGAATAATGTGCAAAAAAATGCACCACCCGAAGGTGGTGCCTGCACTCGATGACGCGCTGTAAAATATGTCCAACATCAATTATCTGTTTTACAACCCAACTCTTACACTAACGACCTCGAGAAATCATACACGTCCAACTCTTACACTAACAACCTCGAAAAATCATACACGTCCAGTTCTTACACTAGCGACCTCGAGAAATCATACACGTCCGCGGTCTCGGCATCCCTGTACTCATGCTTCTCGTAGTAGCCGATCAAGTTGCCGTCCTCATCGCGAAGGGCAACCATGTACACATCCTTGTTTTCCTTCTCGTTCTTGAAGGTATAAATCATGTTGTTCTTTTCGTCTTCCTGGAACCAGTTCAGGATCTTAATAATCATCTCCTGGGAATGCGGATTGTGGCACTCGAGAAGATTCTTCCCAATTAATTCCTTACCGCCGCGCTTGGCATATCTCGCTATCGCAACCGGATTCATGTATTGAATAATATGATTAGTATCACAAATCACAATCGCCGCTCTATCCTGTTCCAAAACACTCTTAAAAAATTTTTCCATATCACATCACCATTAATGCAAGAATTCCGTAGCAGGCAAGACCAAGGCTTGCCGCACAACAACTGGGGGCATCTATAAAAATATCAAGCTTTGTCGCTCGAAACAATAGACCAATCACCTGAATCACCAAAGGATTCAGAATCACGCACCAAAGCGGCAGTGGTATTATTCCGAGAAAAATTAGGACGACAACTGCAACCGACGGAATAATGACCAGCATACTGTAGAGGACAAAGAAGGGAACGTATATCTGCCGGAAGATTGAACTTACAATCTCCTCCGCCAGACTCTCCTCATTATTTTTCATCACAATCTGGTAAATTGTGGGCTGAAGACAGAGAAACGTATGAATCATAAATCCACCCATTGCTCCACACAGGAATATCGCACTCAGCGTCAGCGAGATTGCAGAATGCGTCTTGTATATTGCAGACATAAGAGCAATAAATCCACACGAGTACATCGGCACAGCAAACATGGCAATAATGTCAGACCACACAAATCTCCAGTGAGCCATGTCCATCCAGGCACTGTCCATTACCTTCATCGCCCCGAGCTTCTTATTTTTGGCACCCTTGATGTCCAGCAGCAGATCTGCCACAGCACACAGGCATCCACCGATTATTCCAATAATTGCAAGCGTTCTCATCTAATTATTCCTACATAAATTCCAAGTTTGACCATACTCTACAGGCCAAATCATTTCATTTTTTATAAGCTATAGCATCAATCTGGAACCTGATACTATCTCTGATAAAATCTGTTGTAAACGCTTTTCTTGTGGGATATTTTCCGTTGAATCTTTCCTTAATCACATCCGACAAGTAATTCAAATCTTCGATATCCTTGAACAGGCAGTCCATCTTAACTACTGAATCCAAAGACAGACCAGCCAGCTTAAGGCGGCTCTCTAACACATCAATAGCTCCGTGAATCTGCGCTGTGATATCTGCGCCTTCATTTCCAATGCAATATCCAACAAAGACATAGTCACCGGCTTCAATGATTGTTGAATCAGCCCAAAATTCATCTACTTCCAATCTTTTTATTTCTGACATAATCTGCTCCTATCCTATTAATCCATAATAGAGCTTCTCTGCCAGATATATGGCAGCAACTCCCAGAATCACACTCAGGCAGGTATATAACGCAGCATACAAGGTGTTTCCTTTATTCATAAGGGTTGTTGTCTCAAGCGCAAAGGATGAAAAAGTAGTAAAGCCTCCACAGATTCCAACCTTCAGAAACAACTGCAGACTCTGTGAGCAGTCACTGTGCTCTACAGAATACGCTGCAACCAGACCGATAAGAAATGATCCAACAATATTTATGCACATGGTTTTTACCGGAAATGCTCCCGCCTGATTCAGAGGAATCAAGCCTATAAGATATCTAAGCACAGCACCTATGAAACCACCAGCTCCTACGATTAAAATATTCACCCTTTACTTCCTCTCAAATACTAATTCTGTATTTCATATCCCGCATCGCTCAAGGCCTTAATCGCCTTCTCGAAATTCTCTTCCTTCGTCAGCACATAGTCTGTGTTGTAGGTCGATATGGCAAAGATCCCAACACCGTTCTCCGCGAGAACTCCGGAAATACGTGACAATATTCCAATGAGAGAAAAATCAAGAACTCCCTCAATCCTGAAAGCCTTCCAGCCATCATCACGCTCGGTCGTGTTATCGGGCACATCTTCCACACAGCACACAAGCGAGTTCTCCTCATCTGTCCTGCCCGTAAAGCAGAACTGAGCCTCAAAATTAACCTGCGAATAATCTGTTACTTTGCATACTGAAAATACTTCATCAATAACTTTTAAAATCATCATATGCTCCTATTAGTCCACGGATACTAGAGTCGCACTGGATTGAAGTTACAGTCACTTTACATCTGTACTCCATAATCAAATTTTTCCCAAAATGTTTGGAGAATCTCACCTCTACAAATCCGAATTAATCGGGTTTTTCCTTCCATCGTTTACCTACATTTGGAAATTGTTTCTCAATCGATTCCCAAGTAACAAATCCTTTATATGCTGCATTTATTTGCTCCTCAAAACCTTCTACCCCAAATTGCTCAGATAGTTTTTCAGAAAATCGCTCTTTTGATATAGCAGTTTCACTTCTTGCTGCAAACTCCTCCGTTACAATGTAAAACCCATATATTTTCTTTTCCATTTTTAAGACATCAATATAGTTTATAGCATCATGAATATGCCTTACCATTTGGTTCCGATGTTCAACAAATGCGGTATTTTCTGTTGCAATTTTCTCTGTCCATTTACCCTCAACTACAATGACTGTTTTATCCGTTTCTATAAACACATCCGGCTTGGAACTACCTTCCAGAAATATAGCTCCTCTTAAAACATCTTTATATGTTTCATATTCCTCTTTTATTTGATTTATAGCTTTCTCTCGCATTTCTTTATCTTTTATCAATGACATTCTTATATTACGGGTTTTACTATCAGAAGAAGAAATGATCTTTTCTTGAGCATAGAAATTGTTTGGCAAAGTCTCAATCAATTTGCATAAATAGTCGCATGGAGGTTTCAATGCTTTTTCGCCATAGTGACCGTCATAAAAAATATTCTCTCTTTTTATAATTTCGTCAGAAACATCTATTCCCAAATTTTCTAAAAACAAAATTAATCTAGGTATATCTTCAAGTAGAAAATCCATAAATGGTTTTACCCTGCATAACGAACTGTTATTTTTTCCCATTGCTTATCCCCCAAAATTATCCCTACAAATCCGAATTCACTATCGTATTAATCGTGTCACTCACAATTCCTTCCGGATCAAACCCATCCACATCCAGCATTTCAGCTTTTATTAATGAGGTGTTCTTCACTCCAAAATACTTAGTCATCAATTCGCGAATATAACCATAACCAAACTCTTCTATCAATGGACCACCAGCCGTCGTGACATAATAGAGCTTCTCTGCCTTGCATAATCCAAAAGGCCTTCCATTCTCATCATATCTTGATACAAGACCTGTAAC
>DCHL01000039.1:16718-18787 GCA_002317595.1 Lachnospiraceae bacterium UBA1753
ATGTCAGCACCTGCAAACTGCTTTGCCAGATCAAACATACCATCACTGTAATCATGTGCAGAAATGAAGTCAGATCTTCTTCGAAGAGTATCCTCATCAAGCGCCTTCAAGCCCATTTTTGCCAGACTGACCTCTTCATATTCTCCAAGTCTTTCGAGTAATGCCCTGGCAATTTTGTCAGTTCTCGATTCTGATCTCACGCAAGCATTAATATATAAAATCATGCCACATTCCCTTCTATTACCATTTACCAGAGAATCTCACGCCTCTACTCCATCATTTCAGGCCAATTGTAGATTCTCAAATAATCGTATTCAAGTGAAAAAATATGAGTTGCCAAATCTCAGCAATGAAACGCAGCTCAGGCTCCACCAGACAGCAGTTTCTTAATATACTGAATCACTTTCACTTCAAAAAATATGCCAGCGGATATCATTACAAAGAACAGCAGCATAGAGATAATTCCGACTTCCTGCGAAGCGGAATCCAGATATTTTTCGACAATAAACAATGCAAAGTCCCAGGTCCCATGTACCAGAAATGGAACTAGGAAAGCCTTGATGGCCATGAACCTCTTCTTGGAAACGGCATCAGCCCTGTCCGCCTCATAGAGATATCCACCCATAATAAACTGGAACATAATGTGAAATGAAAAAACTGTGCCAAGTAGCAGCGCTCCCGGGGATAGCATAAGCTTTTCGGTAATGCTATAGCCCATGCCAATAGTCGCAGCAAGCAGCATATACTGAAGCTTGTCTGCAGGCGTATGCCTTTTCAGAACACGCTTTACAAAAATAAACTTTACAAGCTCTTCAATCAGCGCTGCTCGAAGAAATGATGTGGCAAAGGCTTCCCAAAGACTCTCCACAGCTCCATCGCCAAATCCAGTAAGCTTGTCCCATATTACTTCCGGGATACATATACAAAGCGAACAAAGTGTCACGCCAAGAAGAATTGAGCGAATATACACGCCCTTCGAAATACGAATTTCCTGAGGAATCTTTTTCCGCGGAATAAAAATCCATAATGACGTAATCGCAATTCCCAATATAATTCCAATAATTGAAATAACCATACCCATTCTCCTACTATCCTATGTCTGTGGACTCAATTTTTTCGAAATCTTCATCTATAGGTCATCGAAACGCTTCATTCCTATAGATTATTGACATCCATAAAATAAACAAAGGGTTTTATGGCGAGGTCTTTCTCCATATAGTTCTCGGCATTGCTGACACCGTTCTTATATTTCACAAATGCAGCCTCTGGGTGAAATTGAAACCCAATTATCATCGTTTTATCCGAACGCTCGATACACTCGATAATAGGATATCCATCTGTTTCTGTGACAGCAGTTACTTTCAGTTTTGTTCCATCTACACTTTTCACTGCCTGATGGTGCCACGAGGGAACATCCTTTATGACATCGCTTGTAAAAATCGATTCAATAATAGAATCCTTTTCAGTTATCGTAATATCATGAGGTGCATAGTCTCGGTAAGCTTCTGGAGCAGTCTTATTATTTCGGTGCTCATAATTATAGTTCAGAGAATTATCTGAAAAAAATGTAGGTATATCCTGAATAATACTCCCACCGCTTACAACGGCGAGCATCTGCATGCCTCTGCAAAATCCCATGGTTGGAATATTATTATCAATACAATATGCCATTAATAAATAATCCGAGACATCCCTTGTTGCATTGTAATCAAGTTCTTCCATGATGCCATGCCATGGTTCGGGCTCTTTTAAAAGTGTTGGTGAAATATCCTCACCACCAGTAAAAATGACAGCATCTACTTCGGATAACACTTCCTTCACGTTAGAATTCTGATAAGTATTGATTTTTACTAAATCAGCATAGCATTCTTCAAGATAATTGTTTTCATTCACACCCTCATCCGCTATCAAACCGTTATCGTATTTCAAATCATAATCCATCACCTGTGTCAGAGGAATCGGTATTCCACCCGCTTCTTCAATCGAAGTATAGATATTTGTATAGAATTCAGAATCTACATCCGCTCTCCATGCAATTCCTACCTTTGCCTTATCTGTTTGTTTTGCTT
>DCHL01000039.1:18897-26446 GCA_002317595.1 Lachnospiraceae bacterium UBA1753
ATTTTCTATTGCTTTTCATAAAAGTTCTCCATTGAATCAAGTGGAAGCCACGGTTCAGCTTCTAATAGAATTGCCAAAGGGAACGTCCCCGCGGCGCATTCATTTGAATTTTACATTGGAACAAAATTCATCATAAAACTTACGTATATTGTTTATAAATGTAGCCATTTCCATCAGTAGTGCAGCAGCATCAAAGCATTGAACCAAATCATCGCACTCCCATTCTTCAAAGGGAGTTCCCATCTGTATAATCGGAACTCGAATTCGAAGTGCCGCTGATTTTCCAGTTACAACAGCCTCTATTTTTTTTCCGTATATTGAGCTAAAATCACTTGCAATATTTTCAAGCAATTCAATTTTCGGTGCAGCCTTCCCAAACGTTAAATCCATTGTTCCTGTCGGTGATTTATGAATAATAATTGCATGTGGTAATTTTACTTTAAACTCTGGCCACCAACCATTAACCTTTCCAGAGGTTCCATCATTTCTTGGATTTAGCTTTGGGTAATTTTCCTTCTGAAAGTTAATATATTTTGCAAATGATTGAACTGCAATCTCATTTATTTCTGTCTTTGAAGTAGTCTTTGTACTATCTAATGCTTGATGTATTTGCTGAACAAAGATTTCTCCTAAATTTGTTTTTTGCTTTTCAAAAAATTCAAGACATTTTTCATATGACACATAGTGCTCATATTTCTTTGCTTCAGCATCCCGCTTGTAATATTTTTCTGGACATATGATGAACACTTCAAAAGAAGCAATTCCGTCTTTCTTTATTGCCTTTTTTCCACGTTTAACATATCTTTCATGTTGTTCAGGCATCGCAATTGCATCGATTTTATTTTCAATCAATATTGCCTTTTTCTCGCCATTTAAACTAATAAATACGGTAATATCAGATTCTCCTAAACTAGAATCAGTTTTTGATAATTCAACACCATCAATATGATACTCACCATCTTCCCATTCGGTTTGATCTGTAAATAGTTTTAAAAAATCTGGAAATGCCCCAAAGGCTTGCAAGAACAAAATATCCATTTCGCGTTCTGAGACACCATGAAAATAATAATTATACATTGCCATTCCTCTTCTTACTATTTGTCGGAGTAACGAGTAGTGCAGGATGGAGCAACTGGAGCACCGAGAGCTTGCTCACAAGGCGCTACATATTGCGAATTGCCAAAGGGACCGTCCCCTGCGGCGCATTCAAAGATAATCAACATCCATGCGATAGCCATATACAGTTACCACATCATCTTCAACGATTCCCGGAACATGAATACCATGTAAAGAACTCAAAACAATTTCCCTGTTACTATCTGTAAGTTTTATCTGAAGATATTCAACACGATTCCAATCTCTCGGTTCGCATCCGAAATGCGTCCAGGTTCCATCCCAGGAACATATATAGCCATTCTCCTTATCCTTAGTTCTCCATTGTATCAACGGATGTTCCGACTTCAATTCATTATCATAATAGAAAGCCTTAAATATCTCATTCCATTTAGTGTTGTTCATGTCCTACCCACTTCATCTTATATCTATCGCAGCAAACTCAGCTATAAAAATGAAACCCGTCGTCCTTCTGTTTCTTCCTGATGTCCCGCCTCTGCTGGGCTCGTTCCCACTCAAGCCTGTCTTCCTCAGTCTCAAGGATCAGTCGAGGGAGCCTGGCCGGTTTATTATTCTCATCAAGTCCAACCAAGGTCAAAAAGGCCCTGTTAACGAGTTCCCTCTCGGAAGACATATGCTCAACATAGGTCTCAACCTTTATCTCCATCGAGGTATTACCAACATGAGTAGCCCTTCCAATAAGTACAACCGTATCCTCAATTCCGGCACTTCTCAGAAATCTCAGATTATCCACAGAAGCAGTCGTGACATTCATCTCAGAATGCCTCTTTGCAACCAGTACCGCAACATCATCAATCCAGGACATAAGCGTCCCACCGTACAACCGCCCAACAGCATTCATATCTGACGGATGCACCAAATGAACCGTCTCCACAAGCGACTGGCTGACCGTCTTTCCTTTTTCAGTATGCTCCATGATTTTCTTACAGTCCTCCTTCACTCAAACCTCATCTGGTGCCATCTTACTCAAACTCCAATACCCAGTCATTTTGAATATGAGGTTGCTTCACGTATTCTTTGTATCGACGAATCAATTCGTCTTTCTCATCAGAGGTAAGCCACTCTCCACCTTTATACTTCAAAGAGGCCATCGATACAACAAACCCAGCAATTATGCCGTCTTTTGAAATAAATTCCCCACTACCTTCAACTCGCACATCTTTACAGTCAAATGTAATTTCAGAAGACGAGCCATGAATCCTAATAATTTTTGTTATCACGCACTACTCCTTTGTAAGTGCAGCTCTTATCTTCTCAATCAATGATAAATCCGCGGGAAGCCATTGTACTGAGTCAAGTTCTTCCTTTGTAAGCCATCTTGCTGCTTCAGCTTCCTTCAATATAAGCTCACCACTTAGTATTTCACACCAAAAACAATCCATTGAGAGATGAAATGTCGGATAGTCATACTCAATTGTTTCGATCAAATCAAATACTTCGATATCTGTATCCAGTTCTTCCTTTATTTCTCTTTTTAAGGCCTGTTGTGGTGTCTCTCCATCTTCAATCTTTCCGCCGGGAAACTCCCACTGACCCTTGAAATCCCCATAACCTCTTGCAGTAGCAAATATCCTATTACCATCTTTTATTACTGCAGCAACTACTCTTATTGTTTTCATTTTATCCTCCATATCATGCCGTGATGATGTACTCATAAATATCTTCTCGAACAGGGACATCCAGCTTCCACTCTATCTCCACAGCTGTTTTTGTGGTATTTGGCATCACAATCTCCTGAGCTTTTCCAGTGGCTGTCATATGTCCGAGATAATAAAATTCCTTTGATATTTTATCATCTTTATTCTTTCTAACAAATAGCTCAACCTGAATTCCTCTTTCCTTTGCATGGAGAAAATTCTGCACATCTTCAGATTCTAAGCTTCTGCCAGATTTTGAAATGGCAATAAGACTACTACTTGTTGTGAAGTGATCCTCGTATTTTGTAGTATCACTAATATCATCTGCTTTATCGTAATTTATAAATACAGGGAAAGTTTTTGTCTTCTTATCAAATTTATAACCACCAATATTTAACGGAACCTCGTTGTTTTCCCAGTTCAATAATCTACAGACATCTTCATATGTATACTTTTGATACAATACAAAGTCTGTATCTTCATATGTGTTGCTATAATCTCTATGATATCTAGATATTCCAAATTCAACTAACTCTGAAACGATCTCATAAAAATCAGAATTGGAAAGCATCTCTGCAAAACTACTATGCACCCTATACTTATGGCTATCACTATCGCTCTCGATAAAGACACACTTCTCATATGTCTTCTTACTTGATCCAGCAGGGAAAGCATTGGTAAGCATATTTGCAATATTATCTTTCTGAAATTCTCCAATTGTTTTGCCATACTTAGTCTGCATTTCGTCCTGTAAACTTGCAAATACATCCATCTTCGTTAGAAGCGACCAGCTATGCGCATATTTCAAAATCCTATTAAGCATTTCAAGCTCATGAATTCTTTTTCCATTAGCAAGCTTTTTAGAAATGAACTCGACAATTAGCTCCTCATCCTTGGACAGCCTTACCGAATAGTCATCCTCGTACTTTACTAAGAACTTATAATATGAGCCCAAACTATTATTATCAAAAATTCTCAGAACATCCATCTCACCATAATCATCAAAATCCTGGAGTTTAGGTATTCTTCCCAATTTGTTTTTTAGATTAGTATAATTCTCACGTATGAGCTTAATATCACTGAAATTTGCATTATCCACCGCAGCAAAAATTCTTCGTCTGCTAATCTCATCGAAATGGATTGTGCTTTTCCCTGGAATCACTCTACCACCTTCCATCAGATAGCGGCGAATATTGTCCTTGTTGTAGCTGCGGTCTCCCGATAATGCTATCGGTATCATAAAATTGTTCTTATAATTTCCAATAAAATCGAGGATAACGACAAATTCTTTCTCGTCAGACTTTCTTAATCCTCTTCCCAACTGCTGAATGAATACAATTGGAGACTGCGTTGGACGAAGCATTATTACTTGATTAACCTCGACAATATCTGTTCCTTCAGAAAAAATATCCACAGTGATAATATAGTCCAGATAGTCCTCATCAGGGAATGTTGTTGCACCATACTCATTTTTGTATGCTCTTTGCAAAGCAGAATCTGGTAGCTCTTTCGTCAGCAACTCAATTGCTTCACTACGAGTTTCTTCTGAATCCGAACCGCTAAGAGCGACAGTCTTTAATCCAAATGAATTAAACACATACGATAATTCCCTTGCTTCATCAACTCTGCTACAAAAGATTAGACCTTTAACTCGATTGCCACTATGGCCGTAATAATCAGCTTGTTCCATAACATATCTGACTCTATTATCTGATGTCAGTAATGCAAAATGCTCAAGTTTCTCCTCTCTACTGCTTCCTTCGTCACCAATCATTGCAAGATCGGTAATTCCAAAATAATGAAAATCGCATAACAAATCTTCTTCAAGAGCCTGCTGTAGACGTATCTCGTAAGCAATATTATGATTAAATACTTCATACACATTGCGTCCTTCAACGTTGTCATCTCGTTTATCAGGCGTTGCTGTCATTCCCAGTGAAAACTTAGGTGTGAAGTAATCCAAAAGTTTTTTATAACTTCCAGCAACAATATGGTGACTCTCATCGTAAACGACTGCATCAAAATAATCCCTGCTAAAGCGGCAGAGATTATCGTCTCTACTGAGCGTCTGAACAGTCGCAAATACATAGTCTGCATCATAATCCTCTTTTGTTCCACCGACTCCACTCACTAATCCTGTTTTAGTTGACTTATCAAAAACATTCTCAAATGATTTTTTTGCTTGCTTTGCAATCTGGTTCCTATGAACAACAAATAATACTCTCTTATATCCCAATTCTCGCATCGCAAATGCAGATGCATAAGTCTTTCCCGTTCCTGTTGCCGAAATCAATAGGGCTTTGTCTTCGCCTGAATCAATTATCTTCTTTAATCGAGAGATAAAGCCAACCTGCATACTGTTTGGCTCAAGCGTATATTTCTCAAAAGAGGGTATTGCCTCTTGCTTTGCAATTTCCCTCTGGTTCTTAATGATCCTGTATCTTTCTTTATAAACATCGAAGAACTCATCAAATGATAATGAATACTTGGAATTCCACAACTCAGAAAATTCGTTAACTATTTCCTGCGCAACAGCTCCGTTTTCTGTAGAAATAATCTTAGTATTCCACTCATGATTCTGCGTCAGTGCAGCACTTGTAATATTTGAACTTCCGATGATAATTCTATAAATCTCATCTCGCTTGAAAATATATCCCTTGGTATGGAATCCTTTTTCAGCAGCATCAACATCAAACATTTTAAGCGTAATATTCTCTAATTCGTTGAGCTTTTCTAACGCATCTGGTTCACTAAAGGTAAGATAATTTGTCGTTAATATCTCGCCCGGAATCCCTTTTGCTTCAAGCTCCTTCAATGTCTGAAGAAGTGGAGTAATCCCTCCCTTTGTAATAAATGCAACACTAATCTGAAATCTATCACATCTGAGCAGCTCGTCCTCAATTGATGTAATAACCTTCTTTCCCTCCTGAGGATTATTGGAAACAAAACTTGGTTGAAATGAAAGGTTTGACACTACGCTTCCATCTATATATGCGGTTTCAAATCCAGTAATTAACTGTTCTCTAATGCTACTTTCCATTATCATTTCCTCTATTGAGCTTGGCAAATATTTCAAAGATACTTCATTTTACCATATTTTAATAGTTTTCTCCTGAACTTCAGAATTAATCATCATTTTTGCCTACTTGTTCCCCACATACCCAAACTCCTCCGGTTCCACGTCCAGTTCCTCCCGCACCCACTTGACTGAGATGTCGATGTCCTCGTAGTCATTGAACTCTGGGATCAGCGGCACGCGGATGTGGAGTTTCTGGGGGCCAACGCGAGAAGCGAGGAGCTTGAGGTTTGTGAGGACGAGGTGGTTGTCGCTGCCTGTGTAGGCCTTGTAGATGTCGGGGTTCACATCCTTGATGTCCACGATCCATTCATCGATTGAACCGATGAGCGGCTCTATTTTTTCCCAGGGGACATTGAGGGAAGTCTCAATGCGCTTCTTCCATTCCCTGGGTGAGCGCTGGCAGACTTCGCGGATGAACTCACTCTGGAGGAGAGGTTCACCGCCTCCGAAGGTGACACCGCCCCCTGACATGCGGTAGTACACGTCGTCCTTCTTCAGGACATCAATGAGTTCTGACGGAGTGTATGCTCCGCGGGGAGTTCCATTGTAGATCGTCCCTGTGTCATGGCAGAACTCGTTGAGACAGTACCTGCAGTGCAATGGGCAGCCGAAGAGACCAACCAGCGTTGTGACTCCGCTTCCATCCGTTCCCATTCTAAGCCTTGAAATTGTCATAATATCTCCGGTCATTTTTTCTCCATTTCTGTAGCCATATGCTACTCATCCGTGGGGTCAAACTGTGGGTACACTCTGTTCTCCTCGGGAATCTCCGAAAGCTTACGCCTCAAGTAGTCCGCCTCCCTGTCACACTTCTCACAGGTTCCTGCACAGGCTCCGATTGAGGGACACTCCTCACTCTCAAACTCGATATTGTTGGCCTCGGCAAGGCGGATTCTCTGTTCCCTCAGCATAGGTTCAGGGGCAATGATCTTACCCATGGTTACATATTCATTCTCGCTCTCACCTATCTCAATCCCATCGAAGCCTTCCTCTAGAGGCACATAGCACAGCGAGGCGAAATCAAAGAAGCAGGGTTCATCGCCCATTCTCAGAATCCCACCGATAATGTCCTCCATGAGATTATCAAAGTAGTTCTGGATATAGCTTATTACCTCCGGCGGGGTAGCATTCTTCCCCATTTTCTTCATGGCATCCTCGGCGTCATAATACAGAACAGACGTAAGGTCCGTTAGGTCTGACAGCATACTGCGGAAGGCTGCTGCCTTCTCCCTTCTGTCGAAGGACCAGGGCGATACAGTCAGAAGATGGAGACTGTCGTCCCAGCCATATTTTTTCAACAGGTGAAATGGGTAGAGCGTCGTCGGGTCATTATCGGTCAGGAAAATGATGTCCTCTTCCATTTCTATTTCCTGCTTCAGGTCATCGAGCACTGACGAGAGGGCTGTGTACCTCTCATCACGCGGTCCAAAAATATCCATCTGTGGATTCTGCTCCGTGCGGGGTACCAGGAAACACTCGAACTTATCTGATACGGCATGGCCATTGAGGCATACTATTGTAACGCTGTGCCTGAACTCTTCAAGGACTGGGTTGAATACGCTCCAGAGCCAGCTTGTGTCGGTTGTTATTATTTTCATGGTCGTCCTCCTACTCGTATTAGGTATTCACCACTTGGGGCTGGTGTTGCTTATGAGACTTACGGTACTACTTGGGGTGGGAATTTTCTGACACAGGCTTG
>DCHL01000039.1:26464-27848 GCA_002317595.1 Lachnospiraceae bacterium UBA1753
TGATTTCTGTGGAGACTGTGGTTAGCTATTGTATCTTTTTTAGAACTTGACACTCCCTGTTCATGTTTTGTATATTATGCGCATCCGAGGGGGTGCGCTTTCGGATGCCACAATTCCGGATCTTTCAGATTCGACTTTCATTTCCGTGCGAATAATCTTCGCGCAACACCATTTACTATTACTATTTTTAGTGGGTGTGGTCTGTGATTGTCTCTGCGCACCAAGATTTCATCATGGCCGCAGCCGGAAAGGATTTCTATGCACAAATACCGCCCTACCTCTAGCTTTATCTCATCTATAGTTGCCTTTTGGGCACGCATTAGGAAGAAACGCAACATGAAGGATCAGCTGTTCCAGTACATCTTCAGCCGCAATCCGCAAGCCCTTTTGGAGCTCTACAATGCCTTGAACGGCACCGATTATTCGGATGTCTCACAGATGGAATATGTCACGCTCGGCAATGCTGTCTACATCACGATGAAGAATGACCTGGCCTTTCTGTTGTCCGGCACAATCAACCTCTACGAACACCAGAGCACTCTGAACCCCAACATTCCGATACGACTTCTTATGTATCTTACAGAGGAATATCAGGTTCATATCAACAGCCAGAAAAAGAGCATCTATGGTTCTTCCCTAATAACGCTGCCAACACCGCAGTGCGTCGTATTCTACAATGGAAAGGCACCGGCACCAGAAGATGATGTACTGCAGCTCTCTGATGCCTTTGAAAACAAATCTGTCACCCCGTCTATCACATGCTCTGTAAGAATGATCAATATCAATTCCGGTTATAATCAAAAACTCATGGACGCCTGTCGCATGCTCAGCGACTATTCCCGTTTCATCCAGATCTGCCGTGATTTCTGTGGAAAAATCGCTGACCGCGACCTTGCTCTCGAAAATGCTATCGAATATTGTATAGATAATGATATACTGAAGGAGATTCTTGAAACCAGCAGAGCGGAGGTTCTCGGTATGTTGCTATATGATTTCGATGAAGAGAAATATAAAAAGACACTCAAAGAAGAAGGACGCGAGGAAGGGCTTAAACAAGGGCGCGAACAAGGGCTTAAGGAAGGCGTATTCCGGGGGCTTATCCGTATGTTCATAGCGAAGGGCAAAAAGGGTAAGTCATATGACCAGGTCCTTGATGAACTTGAGCTTACAGACTCTCCAGAGAATGCCTTGTTGTATGAGATTGTTTTGAAGCATTCTCCCGATTATGATGAGAGTACAATCTTTTCAGAGTATATGGCTTCTGTCATGCAATAGTTTTCTGAGGCACCTTCCATGGTATCATCTCACTCAGCAGCTCCTTTTTCTGCTTCGTTGCTTCTTGTGTGCTTTTAGTCCGAAGGCACCCTGCGCACATACTGTTTTT